>JAITGB010000185.1 GCA_031280945.1 Spirochaetales bacterium | reverse complement strand
GTTACGGGGGGCCTGGGGAGCGCTGTGGCTGAGGTTTTGGCTTCTTCGCGGCCCGCTCCTGTTAGTTTCGTGGGGGTGGAGAACACTTTTACGGAGACGGGCGACTATGAGAGTCTTCTCACAAAGTATGGTCTTACGGCGGCGAACATTGCGGAAAAGGCGAAAAAGCTGGTAAAATAAGGCTATGCTGTCCGAGGTTCGGGTGAGGGTTGGAGCGGCGGCTATTCAGCCGCTCCAGGAAAAGGTTTATAACCTGATGAAGGGAAAAATCCTCAACTGCGAGATGCTGCCGGGGGCTGTTATCTGTGAGGATGCTCTTGTTGAGGAATTCGGCACCTCCCGTACTCCTATCAGGGAGGCTCTTTTGCGCCTCCAGCGTGAGAGGCTTGTGGATATTTTTCCCCGTCAGGGGACGTTTGTTTCCCAAATATCCCTCAAGGATATTTACGAGATTTATGAGCTGCGGCTCATCATTGAGCCGCAGCTTGTGAGGCTGTCCTGCAAGAGTTTAAACCGGGCTTCGCTGGAAAAATTCCGTAGTTTTTTTGCCGGTCTGGATGCGCGGGAGTGTTCCTACGAGGACTGGTTCCGCTATGACCGGGAGCTTCACAGCTATATCGTGGAGGCTGCGGGCAATTCGCATCTCTCCATGATGTACGGTACGGTTATGGACCAGAATATGCGCATACGGCTTCTTGCGGGAAAGGTTCCGCACCGTATGCGCGAGACGAACTGTGAGCATCTTGCGATTCTTGATGCGCTTCTTGCGGGGGACGGGGAGAAGGCGGAGGAGCTTATGAGCGCGCATATTCTCTCTTCGCGCAAGGCTGCCCTGCGGCTTGAGGGTTTCCGGCAGGAACCTCCTGGGCGGGCGGCGAATGAGTTTGAGATTACAAAAAACAGGCTCAACTTGAGGGGCTTGTAAGGCGAGCTTACAATGAGCGAGCAAAACCAATTTTGTTTTTCGGAGGAAAAGAATGAGTGATTTTGACACGGCGCGAAAACTGCTGGCCGACTGGAAGGGCAGTTCCTATTTGCAGGGAAACGGGGTTCTTGACAAGATTGGGCCCGTTGTCGCCGGCATTACGAAAAAGGCGGCTCTGATTTACACGGAGTATCCGGGTGTGGACGCCTATGTTGAGCGTATCAAGAAGAATCTTGCGGGCTCCGGGGTTACAGACCTCGCGGTGATTGTGGGGGCGGCGGCCAATGCTCCCAAGGAGGACCTCCAGCGCATCGCGGATGAACTCAAGGCTTCAAACGCGGAAATGGTGATTAGTTTTGGCGGCGGCAGCACCATAGATGCGGCAAAGGCTGCGGAGGTTCTGCGGACTCTGGGCGGGACTGTTGACCAGTATTTCGGCACGGGGCTTGTTACCGAGGCGCTCAGCAAGCAGGGAAAGAAACTGCATCCCCACATGGCCATACAGACGGCGGCTTCCACGGGGGCCCACCTGACCAAGTATTCCAATATAACGGACTATAGTACGAACCAGAAAAAACTCATTGTTGACCCAGCCATTGTGCCGGCTTATGCTGTTTTCGACTACGAGGTGTCCTATTCCGCGCCCATCAGCCTTACGTCCGACGGGGCCCTTGACGGAATCGCGCATATTCTTGAGGTTATTTTCGGTCTCGCGGGCAAGGACGGCTACGCCAAAATGGAAGAAATTGCGAAGGTCGGAATCAAGCTGATTTTGGAGTACCTGCCCAAGGCCCTTGATAACCCGAAAGACGCGGCGGCCCGCGAGGCTCTGTGCCTTGCCACAGACCTGGGGGGCTACGCCATTATGGTGGGCGGAACAAACGGCCCGCACCTGACGAGTTTTTCCCTTGTGGATATTTTGACCCACGGACGCGCCTGCGCCCTCATGAATCCCTACTACACGGTGTTCTTCTCCCCCGCGATAGAAAAGCCCTTGAAGCTCATTGCGGGCATCTACAAGGACGCGGGATATTTTTCCGGCGACCCGGCCTCTTTGAGCGGGCGCAAGCTGGGAGACGCTTTTGCCGAGGGTATGTTCGCCTTTGCGAAGAAAATCGGCTTCCCCACCACGCTGTCCGAAGTGAAGGGTTTTACGCAGAAACATATAGACCAGGCCCTGAGCGCGGCCAAAGACCCCCAGCTGAAAATGAAGCTGGAGAATATGCCTGTTCCCCTGACGGCGGAAAAGGTTGACGAGTATATGGGGCCCATTTTGACTGCGGCGCGGGACGGAAACATCGCTCTTATAAAAAATATTCCGGCATAGGCCGGAGGGGAGACCTGGGGCGATGAAAATTAAACTTGCGTATGGAAAAACAGGACTTGATATTAACCTGCCTGACTCGGCTTGCGTCAAAGTGATAGAGCCGGAGTTTGTTCCGGCCTGTGCCAATCAAAAAGAGGCTGTTGCCGCGTCTTTACGAAAAACTGTGGGAACGCCGCCTCTGGCGGAAATGGTCAAGAAAACGGATACGGTTGCCGTGGTGTTCAGCGACATCACGCGGCCCACGCCGAACCATATCATTATTCCCGCCATTCTTGAGGAGCTTCAGGCGGCGGGCGTTCCCCGCGATAACATCACCCTGTTTAATTCAACGGGGACGCACAGGCTCAACACGGAGGAGGAGATTGCGGGAATGTTGACCCCGGAGGTGGCAAAGGCGTACAGAATTATCCAGAACGACGCCCGCTCCGAGGGCCAGCATGTTACTGTGGGAACAACGAAAAGCGGCAACGTGGTCAAGCTCCAGAAGGATTTTCTTGCCTGTTCCTTCAAAATCCTCACGGGCTTTATTGAGCCGCACTTCTTTGCGGGGTTCTCCGGCGGGGGCAAGGCTGTTATGCCGGGTATGGCCCATCTTTCCACTGTGATGAATAACCACAACGCCCCCAACATAGACCACGATGCCTCCGTGTGGGGCGTTCTGGACGGAAACCCCCTGCGCAGCGAGGTCAACGAGGCAGCGGCTATGGCCAAGCCGGATTTTCTTGTCAACGTTACCTTAAACCGCGACAAGGATATTACCGCTTCCTTTGCGGGAGACTGGATTAAGGCGTACCGGGAAGGCACGGAATTTGTCAAAAAAACCGCCATGGTGAGAACGGACAGCCTCTACGACCTTGTTATTACTTCCAATTCCGGCTATCCATTGGACCTCAACCTGTATCAGGCCGTCAAGGGTATGAGCGCGGCGGCGAAGGTGGTCAAACCCGGCGGGGCAATCATCATTGCGGCGGAGTGCTGGGACGGTATTCCCGCCCACGGGTCTTTCGGGAAAATACTTCTTGAGGCGAAAGATTTTGACCAGATGCTTGAGCGTATCCGCGACAAGAACTTTATGGTGGACGACCAGTGGCAGGCGCAGATACTTGCCCTGATTGCCCAAAAAGCGGATATTTACGTCTACACAACGGGCCTGAGTGAGGCGGAAAT
>JAITGB010000161.1 GCA_031280945.1 Spirochaetales bacterium | reverse complement strand
GAAAGCGAGGAACTTGACTACGTTCCTCTTTCCGTGGAATACAACGAAAAGTTCTACGCCGCGGGAAAAATTCCCGGCGGTTTTCTAAAACGCGAAGGCCGGCCCCGCGACAAGGAAATCCTTGTGTCGCGGCTCATAGACAGGCCCATGCGTCCGCTTTTTGACAAAAAATTCAAACGCGAAATACAGATTGTTCCCACGACAATTTCTACAGACCAGGTAAACCCGCCGGACATTATAGCGATGGTCGCTTCCTCCGCGGCGGTTGTTATTTCCGACATTCCCTTTGGCGGGCCTGTGGCGGCGGTGCGCGTCTGCTTCGTTTCAGGAGAGCTTGTCGTCAACCCCACCTTTAGCCAGGTTGCGGACTCGGAGCTTGATATAGTTGTCGCAGGAACAAGCGAGGGCATCACCATGGTAGAGGGCGGGGCTTCCGAAGTGCCGGAAGAAACCCTCCTCTCCGCTTTGGACAAGGCCCACGCCATTATTAAAGACCTCTGCGCGATTCAGCTTGAATTAAAAGCCCTTGCGGGCAAGGAGAAACTCCCTTTAAGCGCAAGCGCGGAACTCGTTCTTGAAAACAGGGACGAAATCTGGAACTTCGTCTTCCCCAAAATGGAGGCAGCCTGTTTCGTTAAAGGCAAAGAGAACCGCGCCCGCGCCATAACCGCCGTAAAAAAAGAGGCCCTCGCTCTCTACGGGGCGTCCATTCCCGAAACCCACGCAAAGGTTTTTGAGGCCCTCATGGAAGAGATAGAAACCTCTGTCGTGAGAAATTCCATAGCACAGAGGGGAGTACGCACGGACGGACGCGGGAGCGAAGACATCAGGCCCATTACCTGCGAAGTAGGGGTTCTCCCCCGTACGCACGGCTCCGCTCTTTTTACCCGGGGCGAAACCCAAGCCCTCGCTGTTACAACCCTGGGTACGGTTTTTGACGAACAAATCATGGACGACATCGAAGGCGACAAGCGCGAAAACTTTATGCTGCATTACAACTTTCCGCCCTTCTCCGTGGGAGAAACAGGAAGGCTTTCAACGGGCCGCAGGGAAATAGGCCACGGACACCTTGCCTACCGCGCCGTGAGCGCGGTGCTGCCGGAAAAGGCCAAGTTTCCCTACACAATCCGCATTGTCTCCGAAATTCTGGAGTCAAACGGCTCATCTTCAATGGCGACTGTCTGCGGCAGCACCCTGTCGCTTCTCTCGGCGGGCGTTCCCCTAAAGAAGCCTGTTGCCGGTATAGCCATGGGCCTCATTCAGGAAAAGGATAAAACCGTTATTTTAAGCGACATTCTGGGAGAGGAAGACCACCTGGGCGACATGGACTTTAAGGTGGCCGGAACCGAAGCGGGCATTACCGCCTTTCAAATGGACATAAAGATTTCCGGCGTAAGCCCGCAGCTTATGAAGCAGGCCCTTGAACAGGCAAAACGCGGAAGAATGCATATCCTCGGCATTATGAACTCCGTTATAGCCTCTCCCAAAAGCGACCTTTCCGAATACGCGCCGCGCATCATCAACATGAAGATTGACCCGGAAAAAATCGGCCTCCTTATCGGGCCCGGGGGTAAAACAATCAAAGGCATCTCCGAAAAATTTGAAGTCAGAATCAACGTGGAGAACGACGGCCTTGTTACGATTTACAGCAGCGCCAAGGCTGCGGGAGACGCCGCAAAGGACTGCCTTGACCGCATGATGGAGGAGCCGGAAGTCGGCAGAACATACACGGGCGTTGTGCGCAGAATCATGGACTTTGGGGCTTTTATAGAGTTTCTTCCGGGCAAGGAAGGGCTCTGCCACATATCCAAGATGGCAAACCGCCGCATAGCCTCGGTTTCTGATGTTCTTTCCCTCAATCAGGAGATTCAGGTTAAAATCATAGAAATCGATAAAATGGGGAGAGTCAACCTGAGCCTCCTCTACGATTCCGCCGCACACAGCGGCGCAAACTAGCCCGCCGTGGAAACCTTGCGGATAGCCTGCGTCTGCGCGGAGGAAATGCTTCCCCGGTATGAAAGCGAGCTCGCTTCCGGGGCCGACTTAAAGTCCGCGGTTTCCGCTGTTATAGAACCGGGGGAGTACGCTCTTATACCCACGGGCATCAAAATCCAGATGCCTTCGGGAATCGAAGCCCAGGTGAGGCCCCGGTCGGGCCTTGCCTTGAAGTTTGGGGTAAGCGTACTCAATGCCCCGGGAACCATAGACGCGGATTACCGCGGCGAAATAAAAGTGATTCTCATCAATCATGGAAAAACCCCTTTTGCCGTTTCGCCGGGAGACAGAATCGCGCAAATCGTTTTTGCCCCCGTAACGCGGGCCGCCTTTATGAGGACGCACACTCTTGAGGACTCATCCCGCGCGGACGGGGGCTTCGGGTCCACAGGGTGAAAAACTGCCTGAGAATACAATTCTACGTGGGCCGGGAATTCATTTTCTCGACCATTGTATCTTTTCTGTTTTTCTTTTTCATTTTTTTTCTGAATCAAATGCTCCTCCTCGCGGAGAGAATCCTCTCAAAGCGCGTACCGGTCATCGATGTTCTTCTTCTTATTTTCTATTCCCTTCCCGGCATAGTCGCCATGGCGCTTCCCTTTGCGGCCCTTGTGGGCAGCCTCATGGCAATAGGAAAGTTTTCCTCGGAAAATGAAATTATAGCTTTTCAGGCTTCGGGAATTTCCCTAAAAAAAATATTCTCACCCATATTTTTTATCGCTGCCGTACTCTGCGTTTTTTCCTTTGCGATGAACGACTACTTTCTGCCCCTGGGCAATCTCAGGCTCAACACCCTCTACCAGAAGCTCCTGTATTCCCACCCGGAACTTGAAATTGAAAGCTACTCCGTCAAAAACTTTCAGGAAAGTATTCTCGCAAACGGCCTCGTACAGGGGCAGTCGGTCCAGACGCTCTTTATTCTGGACAGGGAACCGGAGGGCAGTAAAAGGCTCATTATGGCGGAGAGCGCGGTTATTGACAAAACAATGGAGGGCGCAATCAGCCTTATTATGAAAAACGTGGTTATGCATTCCATATCGCAGACCAAAAAGGAGGAGTACAGCTACAGTTTTGCCGACATCATGGAATATAACCTCCTCCTTAAAAACATATCAGCGGCTTTCCGTAATCCCAGCCCCCGCGAGATGAGTTCCTACGACGTGTATCAGGAAATTCTCAAAAAAGAGGACGCTGTGCGCAGCCGTGAATGGGAAAACGAACTGCGGCAGAGAATGGCAGAGCTTGAGTACAGGGAGACGCAGAAAGACCTGCTGGAAAAAGTCTATACGGGCCGCATGGCCTACGAAAACGCGGAGCTTACCCTTGACAGGCTTTCTTCAAACATAACCGCGCTTGCCTCCCGCCAGTTTTTGGACAGGAGCCTCCAGTCCTTTCTCCTTGAATTCTACAAGAAGTTTTCCCAGCCTTTAAGCTGCATAGTTTTTGTAATTTTCGCGTTTCCCGTTGGGCTTTTTACGCACAGAAGCGGACGCTCTATGGGTTTTGGAATCGGTCTTTTTATTGCCATATTCTATTGGGGTATGCTCTTTGCGGGACAAACGCTGGGAATCAGGGCTCAGTTTCCCGCTTTTTGGGCCATGTGGCTTCCCAATCTGATTATTCTCACCCTGGGCGGTTTTGCCGCTGTTTTGAGGTTTCTGCGATGAAAACAATGAGAACACTCAATTTTATGGTTTTGAAGTCCTTTATTCCGGTATTTATTACGGCTCTCTCCTTTTTTGTTCTCATCTTGCAGATGGTTGACCTTTTCGCTAACCTCTGGCGTTACCTTAACCAGGATGTTTCCCTTGCAAACATTGTTGTTATTCAGCTTTATTACCTGCCAAAATGTATTTCCTTTGCCCTGCCTATTTCCGTTCTGTTCAGCACAGCCTACTGTCTTGGCGAAGCCTATACAAAAAACGAGCTCATAGCGGTTTTTGGCGCAGGCATACCCCTTGTGCGTTTTGTTTTTCCGCTTCTTTTTGCGGGCATACTCATATCGGCCTTCGGCTTTTTGTTTGAGGAGTATTTTGTTATTGAAACCTTTAAGCAGAAAAACGATACGGTTAAGGCTGTTTTGAACGAGAGTGAGTCTTTCAGCAATTCCAACGTAACTGTTTTGGGCGAAAATGTAAGGACAATTTACCACGCCGACTATTACAACGACCAAAACAACAGCCTCACGGGTTTAATCGTTACAAAGCGCACAGAGCGGGGGGGGTTCCAGCAGAGGATAGACGCGGAAACCGCTGTGTGGGCGGACGGACTGTGGAACCTCCAGAAGGTACGGGTCTTTACATTCAGGGACGGAGAAATTTTTGAAGAAGACTTCGACGCCCTCACCGACCCGGAAATAGCCCTTAACCCCGCGAATTTCAGAAACGTTACGTCCAATATCTCGGAGATGCGCAGGAAGGAGGCCGAAGAGTGGCTTGAAACCCTGCAAAGAACCGGCCTGCCCTACAGGGAGGCTCTTACGGAGTATTACAACCGCTACAGCTTCATGTTCGCCCCCTTTGTGGTGGCGCTCCTCTCCAGCGCCATAGGCGGCCGCTTCCGCAAAAACATTCTCCTTATGAGCCTTCTTACCAGCCTTGTTTTTTCCGTTATTTATTACGTGGCGCAGATGATACTCAGGCTTCTGGCAAAGCACGGATACGTGCCGCCCCTTGTGGGGGCATGGTCAGCCCTGCTTTTTTTCCTGTTCTTCGGCGTTATCCTCATGCGCGGCGCAAGGACATAAGAGCCTTATGTTTACAATCCTTCACGAAGACGGCGAAACACGGGCGCGGTGCGGGGTTTTGAAACTCGCTCACGGGGAGGTATCAACCCCTGTTTTTATGCCTGTGGGTACAAACGCGGCGGTCA
>JAITGB010000140.1 GCA_031280945.1 Spirochaetales bacterium | reverse complement strand
CGGCAAAAACCACGAGAAACAAAATGAGAAAAAACAAAAAAATTATTGAACATTGTTCATTTTTGAGTTATATTCACTTCTGTAGGAGATTTTTGATGAAGCGAACGAAATTATGTGTCTTTGTTGTGTGCGCCGTTTTCGCGGCAGCGCTCTTCGCATCCTGTTCCAAAAAAGAAGCAAATCAGGGCGAGCTGAAAAGCATGGAACAGATTCATGAGGAGCAGGGCGTTCCCGTAACGCTCAGGCAAATGCGGCCCGCTCTTTTTACAACCTTTTTCAAGTACCCGGCAGCCTTTATAGCCCGCTCCGAATCAACGGCAAAGGCGGCTGTAACAGATGTTGTGCGTACTGTCCACGGGAAAATAGGCGAATCCGTAAAAAAAGACCAGGTTATACTGGCTTTTTCGCAGGACAATCCCGCCTATCAGCAGGCAAAGGCAAATTACGAAAACGCCCGCTCTGTTTATAGAAGGACTCAGGCCCTGTTCAAGGACAACGGCGTCTCCCAGCAGAACCTGGACAACGCCCGCACCCAGTTTGAAGTAGCCGAAGCCGGCCTCAAGGCCATGGACGATGCGATAAACGTCAAGGCCCCCATAAGCGGCTTTATCACGCGCCTTGATGTGCGCGTAACGGAAAACGTCCAGCCCGGAGCCGTTCTTTTTACGGTTTCCAATCTGGAAAGGGTGGAGGCCCGCATCTGGGTTTCCGCAAAAGACATAGGCTTTGTGTCCCCCGGCATGGCCGTCATAGCCGAATGGCTGGGCGAAAAAATCTCAGGGCAGGTAACCCAGGTAAACATGATTATGGACACGGAGAAAAAAGCCTTTCTTGTTTTGGCGGAATTCCGCAACACGGGCCGTATTCTCACAAGCGGCATGACCATGGACACGGTACTGCAAACCTACAGAAACGATAACGCCATATTTATCCACCGCAAGGAACTGGTTACGGAAAACGGCGTGCCGTGCGTCTATGTGGCCGTCAACGAAACAGCCCAAAGGCGGGAAGTTACTCTGGGAAAAACTCAAGGCCTTCTTTTGGAAATCACGCAGGGACTGGAGTCAGGCGACCTTCTCATATCGGGGGGCAGCCAGATGGTACACGACGGAAGCAAAGTATACGCCGTCAAGGTTGTGGACAGCCTTGAGGCGAAGTAAAAAGAGGAAACGCACGTGTTTTTATCAAACCTATCAATAAAGCGCCCTGTTCTTATGACGATGTTCCTCTCTGTTTTTCTCATCTTCGGCGGCATGGCGTACTATACCCTTCCCCTCTCCCTGTTTCCCGATGTCAAGATGCCCTATATCTTCGTACAGACAATCTATGAAGGTTCGGCTCCTGACGTTATAGAATCGCAAATCACAAAAAGGATTGAGGACGCCATTTCTTCCATAGGCGACCTCAGGGAAATCACCTCCTACTCCATGGAAAGCCTCTCCCTTGTCAGCGTTCAGTTTAACGTAGGTAAAGACGAGGAAGTCGCCCTCTCGGAAGTGAAGGACAAAATCGACCAAATTTTGAACGACCTCCCCGACGGCGCGAACAAACCCATTTCGCAGAAACTCGACATCAACAGCTTTCAGCCTATTGTGAGAGTTACCCTGGAAGGCAATATGCCGCCCACAGAGCTGTACACAATAGCCGAACAAGCCGTGAGCGACAGCCTCGCCCAGATTGAGGATGTGGGTCAGGTCAACATCGTGGGGGGCCTGCAGAGGGAAATCCGCGTTGAGTTCGACAAGATGCTCGTTTTTGAAAACACCCTTTCCCTTCCCCAAATCGTGGACGTCCTGAAGCAGGCAAACGTGCAGATTCCCGCAGGTTCCTTCAAACAGCCCGGGCAGGAGCTTTCCGCGCGCACCTTTGGGGAGTTTACCTCCCTCGAAGAAATTGAAGACATCGATATTTCCGTGGGCGGCGGAGAAGTCAAAAAGCTGGGCCAGCTTGCCGATATTAAAGACACCCACAAAACAGTCCGCACGCGCACCCATGTTCTTGACAAAACAAATAACATCAAAGTTGACAACGCGATTCTTCTCAATATAATCCGCACCCCCAACGGAAACACCGTACAGGGCGTACGCGATGTTGTGGCCCGCCTTCCGCAAATAGAGGAAGAGCAGGGAAACAGAATCCGGCTCACAGTCCTCTCCGACCAGGCGGATTTTATCCAGAATTCCGTGGACGACACTATTTCAAACGTTATTTTGGGCATCATCTTTACGGGCATTATTCTTCTCTTCTTTCTTCACGACCTGCGCTCAACGTTTATCGTAGCTGTGGCCATGCCCTTTTCCATTATTTCTACATTCATGATTATGCAGTACAGGGGTATTTCGCTCAACATGATGTCGCTCATGGGGCTTTCCACGGCAACGGGCGTTCTTGTTTCCAACTCCGTTGTTGTACTGGAAAACATCTTCCGCTTCAAGGAAACAGGACACAACCGCATCGAGTCTGCGGCCAAGGGCACATCGGAAGTCGTTGTGGCTGTTCTGGCATCGGCCCTGACCAATATCTGCGTTTTCTTCCCTCTTGCCAACGTTTCGGGCATGGTGGGCATGATGCTGCAGGACTTTGCCCTCACGACGGTTATAGCGACCGTGTTTTCCATTCTCGTATCTTTTACCGTAACGCCCATGCTTGCCTCTCTTGTTTTGCCGGAGAGCATCAAAAAGGAATGGAAAATTTCCCTGTGGCTTGAAGAAATGTTCAAGACATGGGAACGCTGGTACAGGTCGCTTTTGCAGGTGATGCTCAAATCGCGGTGGAGATGCGTTTTTGTCTGCTTTGCAACCTTTGGCGTTTTTGCGCTCTCGCTTCTTCTTGTACGTTTTGGTTTTGTAGCCTTTGAGCTTGCGCCCAATATAGACGGAGGAGCCCTGAACATTACCGTGGAACTGCCCCAGGGCTACGACATTGAGGAAACAGCCGCCATTCTTGAAGAGGTGGAATCCCGCGTCAGCGAATACCCCGAAGTTCTCAACATTGTTACAACGCTGGGCCAGGTGTCCTTTGTCAATCAGGGCGTTAATCAGGCCCAGGTTGCCATAAAACTTACCGACAGGCAGTACCGCAACAGGTCCAATATGCTTATAGCTACGGATATGACGCGCCGCCTTGCGGATATTCCCGGCGCGGACATTAAGGTAAACGCGGCCTCGGCCTTTGGCGGAGGCGGAGAGGCGCCCATAAGTTTTTATCTTCAGGGGCAGGATATGGACGTCCTCGAAGAAATTACCGCCGAGTTCATTGAAAAAATGCACGAAGTTCCCGGCTTTATCAACATCAACAAGTCGAGCCGTCCGGGAAAACCGGAAATCGTCATACGGCCTGACCGCAAAAAAGTATCCGAAGAGGGCCTCTCCGTGAACCTCCTTGCGCTTACCATGCGCGCCGCGGTAGAAGGAATTGAGGCCACAAAGTACAAGGACGGAGGCCACGAGTACGACATTCGCGTTACCTTAAAGGACGATGCCCTTCTCACCTACGAGGACCTCAAAAGCGTTCCTGTAGCCACCTCAAAAGGCTCGCGGCCCCTTTCCTACTTTGCCGATGTTGAGTTTACAACGGGCTTTAACCTTGTAACGCGGGTAGACAAATTAAAAACCATAACGGTTTCTTCGTATCTTTTGCCGGGATTCCCGCAAGGAAGCGCCCAGAGCGCCGTCAACCAGATTGCCGAAAGCACGGACTTTCCCATTGGGTACAAAATGTCCTGGGGCGGCAACGCGAGAATGATGCAGGAGACGGTCAGCGATATGCTCCGCGTTTTTATTCTTGCCATTGTTCTTACATACATGGTTCTTGCCGCGATTCTTGAAAGTTTTATCCAGCCCCTTTTGATTTTGGGCACTGTTCCCCTGGCCCTCATAGGCGTACTGGGCATTATCGCCGTAACGGGAACCACCATGAATATGGCCTCCATGCTGGCAATCATTATGCTTGTGGGTATAGTCGTGAACAACGCCATTCTTATCCTTGACTACATGAACCAGCTCCGGCGGGACGGGGTTCCCACGCGGGAAGCCCTGCTCACGGCGGCCCCAATAAAGCTCAAGCCTATTCTTATGTCGAATATAGCCACTGTTCTGGGAATGCTGCCTATGGCAGTGGGCATAGGTTCTTCCGGTGTGGAAATGCGGCAGGCCATGGGTCTTGTCAGCATAGGAGGAATTCTCTCCTCCACAGTCCTGACGCTTTTCGTCATTCCGGCTGTTGAGTACATTCTGGGAAAAAAGGTTCTGAAAAAACGCCCCAAAAAGGAGCTTCCCGCATGAAGCGTAGTGTAAAAAAAATCCTGTTCCTGTGCGCACTTGTATGCGCCGGCGGCTTTGCCGCCGCGGAGGACTATTCCCTTGAGGGGTATCTTGAACAGGTGGAAAAATACAGTAAAGACCTCTCTTTAAGCCGCAAAAACGTTGAGCAGGCGGAACTTGTGGTGCGCCAGGCCTGGGCCGCTGTTCTTCCCACGATTTTTGCGCAGGTGGGGTATAAACGTAACCTTCTGGATATTAAGCAGCCCCAGCCCATTGGGGCAAGCACCACCGCCATGGGCGGCATTTACCCCCTTGCCCTTCAGAAGATGGACGTAAACAAGGACAACGAAGTTACCCTCGCTCTGGGGCTCAATCAGGTAATTTTTAACAAAAAAGCCTTTGCGGGCCTCAAGTACGGCAAGGAGTACCAAAACATAAGCGGCATTGCCTACGACGAAACAAAAAGCGTTATTCTTACCGCGGCAAAAAAGGCTTACTTCGGAGCCCTCCTCCTGCAAAATGTTCTTACCGTCCGCGAGGACGCGCAGGAGAACGACCGCGCGGTTTGGGAAAACATGAAAAAGCGCTACGAAGCGGGCCTGGCTCAGGAACTTGAAATGCTCCGCGCGGAGGTTACGTGGCAGTCGCGCACTCCCGAAGTTACTCAGGCGCGGCGGGACCTAAAAATAGCTCTCTTGCAGCTGAAAAACCTTGCGGGTATTGATATTAACGAGGAGATTGTTCTCACAACGCCCCTTGCGGAATTTCCCGCCCTCCCCGGCGAAGTAGACATTGAAGAGTGTCTTGCCCGCCGAGGCGATTATACTCTCCTTCTGCGGCAAAAACGTCTTACGGAAATTTCCGCCGAAGTCGCGGCGGCCGACCACTATCCCACAGTTTCCGCGAGCCTTAACCTCGCGCGAACGGGTTCCGGGGACAAGGCAAAACTCATGGAATCCCCGATAAACTCTCTCCAGCTGGGAGTAACAATTGGTCTTCCCATTTTTTCAGGAGGCGCGGTCTCCTCTCAGGTGCAGAGCGAAAAAATCGACATCGCAAAACAGGATACTGAAATAGCAAAAAAACGCGAAGACATTCAAACGGAAATAACTCAGCTTGAGCTTTCCCTGCGCGAGGCCTGGCAAAGGATTGAGACTTCGCAAAAAACCCAGGAGACCGCGCAGAGGGCCTACAACCTTGCGCGGCTCTCCCTGGAAAACGGACTCATAACCCAGCTTGAATTAAACGATTCGGCTGTTCAGCTTGAACAGGTTCAGCTTGGCTACTATTCCGCGGTGTACGATTATCTTTCGCGGTACTTTGACTGGGAAAAAGCTCTGGGTTTGTAAAACGCATTTTTTTCGTAAAGGCGGCCGCATGAAAGAGGAAATAGTTCTCGCTGTTCAGGATAAGCTCCGCGAAATAGAACACAAGTACGGCGTTCTCATACTCTACGCCGTGGAATCAGGTTCCCGCGCCTGGGGCTTTGAATCCTCCGACAGCGATTATGATATTCGGTTTATATACGCTCACAGGAGAAACTGGTACTTAAACATTCTTCCCAAAAAAGATGTTATTGAATGTCCTATCGTGGGCGAATTTGATATTTCCGGCTGGGATGTGCGGAAAACTCTTTTTTTGGTCAACAAGTCAAATCCGGTATTTTTTGAGTGGCTTAAATCGCCTATAGTGTATTACAAAAACGATTATTTTTATAATATTGCGCTGCAGTTGTCCAAAGAGTATTTTTCTCCGAAAGCGTCGGTATATCATTACCTGCACATGGCAAGCGGAAATTACAGGGATTTTTTGCAGGCGGATTGTGTAAAAATCAAAAAATACTTTTATGTTTTGAGGCCCCTTCTTGCCTGTTTGTGGATAGAAAACTATAGAGACTCTCCTCCTATGGAATTTGAAAAACTCCTTACGCAAATTACCGAAAAAGAACTTTTGGATACAATTACGGGTCTTGTCGCAAAAAAAAGAGCGGGCGGTGAGATGGGTACAGAACCCAAAATACACGTTATCAATAATTTTATTGAGGAGACTTTGAAGCATTTTGAAAACGCTGTAAAATCTTTTGACCCCAGAAAAAAGCCTCCGCAGAAATTACTGGAAGAGGGTTTTATAAAAATCCTTGACTATATTGAATCTCAATAAAATCTTTTACGCTAAAGCTAAAATTGTGTCCGTGGGCTCTCGCGGTATTTTGCGGAGCAAAATACCGCTGCGCAAGGGATAGAAGCGGAAATCCTTGCGGATTTTGCGAAGCAAAATCCGCTGGATTGGAGCGGATAGCCCCCCTCAAAAACGCGATTAGGACCACAGCCACGTAGTGCTGGTATGACGCACTTAGCCTGATTTTGCGTATAGTTACAAGCCGCGTTTTATCGGGCTGTGGGTTTTTTACGGCCTCTGGGCCGTAAAAAATGCGCCCATATAATTAATTCTGTCTTGTTTTTCACTCAAAGAAATGGTAGTGTTTTGCCATGAGTGCGGCGGAAGATGCGGCTGCGGCGAAAAGGTGTTCTCCTTTTTTGGCGGCTTTGAGCGCGGAAAAAAAGAATGAGGCTCTTGCGGAAATTCGCGCGGCGCTCCTCGCGGGGGCGGGGGATATTGCGGCTGCGAACAGGCGCGATGTTCTATCTGCGCGTGAGGCGGGGCTTGCGGCGCCGCTTGTGAAGCGTCTCCAGTTCGATGAGGCGAAACTTATAGATGCCTGCGCGGGTATTACGAGCCTTGCGGGGCTTGATGACCCTGTGGGCCGTGTTCTTTCGGCCCGCGAGCTTGATGAGGGGCTTAAGCTCTATCAGGTGAGTTGTCCTATAGGCGTTGTTGGGGTAATTTTTGAGTCGCGCCCTGATGCTCTTATACAGATTTCCTGTTTGTGCCTGAAGAGCGGCAACGCGGTAATTCTCAAGGGGGGGAGGGAGGCTGCACAGACAAACAGGGTTTTGTTCGATGCGCTTCTTCGCGCGGGGCGCAGGGCGGGGCTTCCCGATGGCTGGGCGGCGCTTTTGGAAACGCGGGAGGACGTGGCGGAGCTTCTTTCGCTGGGGAGTTTTATTGACCTTATTATTCCGCGCGGTTCAAATGAGTTTGTGCGTCATATTATGAAGAATACGTCCATTCCTGTTATGGGGCACGCGGACGGGATTTGCCATATTTATATAGATGAGGGAGCGGATTTCGCCTCGGCGGAAAAAATCGTTGTGGATTCAAAAACCCAGTACCCTGCTGTGTGTAATGCTGTTGAGACTTTGCTTGTTCACGAGAGGGCGGCGAGGGAATTTCTTCCGGGGCTTGCGGCTTCTTTACAGGCGCGGGGGGTTACGCTCAAGGGCTGCGGGAGGACGCAAAAAATTATTTCCTGCGAGGGGGCGTCGGAGGAGGACTGGAGGACTGAATACCTTGATTTGATTCTTTCGGTAAAAATCGTTTCTTCGCTTGAGGAGGCCGCCTCTCATATAAACTTCTACGGTTCGGGTCATACGGACTGTATTGTGAGTTCCAGCTCCGAAAACGCGGGACGCTTTATGGCGGGTGTTGATTCCGCGAATGTTTTCTGGAACGCGAGTACGCGCTTTGCCGACGGCTACCGCTACGGGCTGGGCGCGGAGGTTGGTATTTCAACGGCGCGTATTCATGCGCGCGGTCCTGTGGGTCTTGAGGGTCTTGTTATTTACAAGTGGAGGCTGTACGGGGAGGGCCACTGCGTGGCTCCGTACGCGGAGGGACAGCGGGAGTTTACGCACCGCGTTCTTCCCAAAGAGCTTCCTTAAAACTTTTCTTTATATAAGAGCGGGGGCTTTCCAGGTTGAGAGATTTTTCCGGCGTCAAAAGACTTGTTATTAAAATAGGGACAAATGTTCTCAGTAAAAATTATGCGGTAGATACGGATTATCTTCGCGTTATGGCGGGACAAATCGCTCATCTTGCGCGGGGGGGGAGGCAAATTCTTGTTGTTACCTCCGGCGCTGTGGGTATGGGCGCGGGGGAGCTGGGTATTCGGGAGAAAATCACGAGCGTTAAAATGCGGCAGGCCTGCGCGTCCATTGGGCAGCCTCTTTTAATGAAGGAGTACAAGGATATTTTCCGCGAATACGGCATGAAGAGCGCGCAGATTCTTTTAACGCGGGAGGTGCTGAACAACAGAAAAACGTACCTCAATCTGCGGGGCAGCGTGGAAACGCTTCTTTCCCTGGGCGTTGTGCCTGTTTTTAACGAGAACGACAGCATTTCCACAGCGGAAATTGGCAATGCTTTTGGTGATAATGACAGGCTCTCTTCCCTTGTCGCAAGCAAGGTTGACGCTGACCTTCTTGTTCTTTTGACGGATATAGACGCTCTGTATGACGCAGACCCCAGGGCGAATCCTGAGGCAAAACCCATACGGCTTGTCCCCCGCGTTACGGAGGAAATTCTCGCCTGCGCGGGGGCTGCGGGCAGCTCTTTTTCTACGGGGGGAATGAAGACGAAGGTTCTCGCGGCCCAGATAGCGGGCAGGGCGGGCTGCCGCATGGTTCTTGCCCACGGCAGGGAGCCGGAGGTTCTTGTGCGCCTCCTTGCGGGAGAGGAGATGGGAACCCTTTTTCTTGCGCAGGA
>JAITGB010000124.1 GCA_031280945.1 Spirochaetales bacterium | reverse complement strand
ATCATTTTATCGTAGTATCATACCCTAGCCAGGGTGTCAACCGGGAAGAGAAGATGAGTGAGACGGGCGCATTTTTTGCCGCTGTGCGGCAAAAAACCGGGCTATCCGCTCCAATTCCTCGTAGCTCCCGTTGGTCGCTCCTGCGGGATTTCCGCTTCTATCCAGGCTGCATGGACGAGCAGCAATCCCGAAGGGATTGCGACCAGTCCCTTGCGCAGCCTATTACCCCCAGGGTTTTGCTTCGCAAAACCCCGCGGCGGCACGGGCATACAAGCAGCCTCCAAACGCTGAAGACACACCCACCCGCCGGGCGCTCCGCGCCCGGCCCATAACCCCCCCGCCGCGCTTGCGCGCGGCGGGCCGGCAAACGCGTGTTCTTGAAAATCTTCCCGGTACGTGGTACGATTATAGCGTGAAGGATACGCTCGCCGCGGCAGCGGTCATTTTTCTCAAGACCGTGTTTTTCTCCGCCCTCATTATGCTGGGGGTTGTGTGTTCGCCGCCTTTCCGCTTTCCGGGGAAGATGCCGCCTGTGGAATACTTTCTGTACCGGATTTCGAGCAGCGGGGGGGCTGTGTTCTTTACTGCCGTGTTGATGGCTTCCATATCCACTCATTTCCGGGTCATCAAAAAACAGGGTATAAAGCCTTTGACTCTTGCCGTGGATTTTGTGTTGAGCTTCTCTATTCTCTACGCGGGGCTGTACGGAATAGCCCGTTTTTTTCCTGAGGTGTCCCGCGAGAGGGCCTATGCGGGGCTGGGGATTCCTCTGGACAAGGCTGCGGTGCAAAGCATGGAGGGGGCCTTTGTCTGGTTCGGGGACACGGAGAAGGAGTCGGCGGGTCCTGTCGTCGTTCTGGAGAAGTCTCCGGAAAAGACCCTGCAGGCGTATCACGAGGGGGTTTTTGAGGCGGAGTCGGGAAAGCTCCTCCTGGCGCCGGGGAGCGGGGAGATTTTACTTGTAGAACAGGATTCGCGCTACATTTCGCCTATACTGTACGCTTTTGTGGATGACATCCTCTATATAACGGATTTCATACGGCCCCGCGCTCTTTTTGACTTCCATGCCGTTATTTCCATATTCTGTCTGACTTTTTTCGGTTTTTCCCTGTGGACTTTGGCTAAATTGTCGCGCTGGCCGCTTTTTAATCTATGGTTTTCGTGGGGGCTCGTGTGGCTCGTTTTTACGGGCACCCGCTTTTTGGGGGAGGCTCTTGTTCCTGAGCTTGTGCAGTTTGAGCAGTTAAAGTGGGCAGGGCCGTGGCTTCCTGTGCTTTTTCCGGCAATCTGCGGCGCGGGGATTTTTCTAGTGGACTTCTTTACGAGTTCCCTTGAGGTCTGGAAGAAGGAGATGAGCTATGACTAAAAACAGCAATAGGCTCCTTCTCACCTACCTTGGGGTTTACCTGGCGGCTCTTCTCGTGATTGCTGTGTATTCGTTCTTGGCCGCGCCGCCAATCAGGATAGGGGCCCTCAGGGTGGACTGGATTCTTGGTAATACCCTCGTGGTTTTTACGCGGGAATTGGCGCCGGTACACCTCTCCGCGGTTATCTTTAGTTTTTCGCTGTTTTTTACCCTTGAAGGTTCTCTTTTTAAGGCTTCTTTTCTCAGAAAAATACGGTTTTTTATTGTAACTCTGTTTATACAGCTTTTTCTGTACGCGGCTCTTCTTGAGGGGGGGCTTCCTCTGGCCCTCAGAATGAGGGACGGGGCAGCGGAAAAGGTGGCTCTCTCTGATGACCTGCGCACAAAGGCTCAAGGGGCGGCTGTGCGGGGGCAGTACGGGGATGCCCGCCGGTATTACCAGTACGCCCTTTCCGTGTTTCCCGAAGACGGGGAGCTTAAACGCGAAATGGACAACGCGGAAAAGGCTTCGCTTTTTTCGAAGCCCTCCGCCTCCGCGCCCAAAACCCAGGAGGAAGAGCGTTTCCTGGAAATGAGTTTTGACGAATTCTACAGGCGGGCCCGCAATGCCTTTGACAGGGAAGATTATATCAGCGCGGAGTATTACGCAAACCTTGCCCTGAGGATGAACCTCAGCCATCCGGGCTTAAAAAGGCTTGCCGCCGAGAGCCGCGAAAAAATCTCGCAGATGAGGCTTACAAAGGAGGCCCGCGCGGAGATGGATTTCTTCCGCCGCAAGGAGCAGGGGGTTGAAATCATGCAAGAGGGGGAGCCCATTGCGGCCTACAGATACTTTCTTGCACTTTCAGCCGAAAGGCCGGAAGATACGGATATACGCCATTACCTGAAGCTCTCCTACGAGGAGCTTACGCGGGCTTCCTTTCTTTTAAGCGAAATTCCTCTCACGGCACTGAGCCTCGCGGCGGGTTCTTCCCTGGGAGGCGATATACTTTTTGTAAACCGCGAAACCGCTGATTTTCGGGAATTTATCCACATTCGCAGAATTATCCAGGCGGACGCATACTACGCTCTGGACGTTGAGGGCCTGGGAATGGCGGAAGACGGAAGCGTTGCCTACCAGTTCAGCGCTCCCTATGGAAAATTTATCGAGGACGAGCTTCTTATGCGCTGCTTTACCGACGACGGAAAGGAGGAAGTTGCTCCTATCTACTTTACAGGAGAATCCCCTGATGTGTCCCGTTATCAAATTCCTCTGGAGGCTTCCCCGGAAACCTTGAGCCTCCTTTCCGAAGACAACGCGGGTCTTGACACTATACCCCTGCCGAGCCTGCTCTCGCTTGCTTCGGCTGCTCCTTTTCTGGGGGTAAGCCACCACTCGGTGTATATGGTGTTCTTCTCTCGTATACTCCTTCCCTTTTCGTTTTTTATCCTCTCCTTCTTTGCCGCGGCCTACGGCCTGCGGTACAAGAGCCGCTATCCTGCGGCCCCGCCCCTGCCGTACTTTTTCTTTCTGCCCCTCCTGCCTTTTGTGGTGATTATTCTGTACCATACTTACCTGTACGGCCTTTTTTCGTTCCAGGATACCCTTTTGGGATTTCTTGGCTTCTCCGGCGCTCTTCCCGCCTTTTTTTTAACGCAGGGCCTTCTTCTCTTTTTTGCCCTCCTCGCGCTTGCGAAGCAGCTTAGGGATTAAAAGCAGCCCTTTCATGGTGCCGCGCGCAGGGAAACGCACGGCGTCCGGCCAGGGCGCCGGGTTTACCCTGACGCGCAGGGCCGGAATTTCCGAACACCCAAAAACGCCTATGGCAAAATTCTCACAGCGCCCTTGTCAGCCGAAGCCGCGTGGAGGGCGTAGGCCCGCAGGGCCGCGCTCACAAACCGCTTCCGCTTAACCGGAGTATACGCCGCCTGGCCCCGCTTCTCCTCCTCGGCCCTGCGCCGCGCAAGCTCGCCTTGAGGAACATCAAGGTCAAGCCGCCGGGCCGGAATATCAATACGAATCGTATCCCCGTCTTTTATAAGAGCAATAGCCCCGCGCGAAGAGGCCTCAGGCGAAATATGCCCAATCGAAAGACCCGAACTCGCGCCGGAAAAACGCCCGTCCGTAATAAGAGCGCAAGCCTTACCCAAGTGCATGGACTTGAGGTACGAAGTTGGATAAAGCATCTCCTGCATACCCGGCCCCCCGCGAGGCCCCTCGTAGCGGATAACAACAACATCACCCGCCTTGACAGAACCGCCCAAAATACCTGAAGCCGCCTCGTCCTGGGACTCAAAAACCCTCGCGGGGCCGCTGAACTTCAAAATGGAAGCATCAACCCCCGCGGTCTTGACAACAGCCCCGTCCTCCGCGATATTGCCGTAGAGAATCGCAAGCCCCCCGTCCCTACTGTAGGCGTGCTCCACATCGCGTATACAGCCAGCCGCCCTGTCAAGGTCAACATCTTCGTAGCGCGCCTCCTGCGAACCCAAAACAAGATTGCGGCCCTTCCTCCCCGGAGCGCTTAACGCAATCTCCCGCGCCTCAGGCAGAGCCCCAGGGCTGCGAATATCGTATTTCTCAAGAGCCTCACCCAAAGTAAAACCATCAACCCGCTTCACCGAAAGGTCAAGAAGACCAGCCCGCGCAAGCTCACCCATAATGCCCAGAATACCCCCCGCGCGGTTTACATCCTCAACGTGAAACTTTGAACTCGGCGAAACCTTGCAGAGGTGAGGCGTCTTTAAGGACAAAGCCTCAATATCCTTCAAAGTAAAATCAACCCCAGCCTCCCGCGCAATCGCAAGAAGATGAAGAATAGTATTCGTCGAACCCCCCATGGCAATATCCATGGCCATAGCGTTCATAAAAACAGCCTTGGACGCGATAGAACGCGGCAGAACCGACACATCCCCGTCCCTGTAGTACGCAAAAGCAAGCTCCACAATGCGCCGCGCCCCCCTCTCAAAGAGCTTCCTGCGTGTGCTATGCGTAGCAAGAACAGTCCCGTTCCCCGGAAGAGCAAAACCCAGGGCCTCGTTCAAACAGTTCATGGAGTTTGCCGTAAACATCCCCGAACAGCTCCCGCAGGTAGGACACGCCGCCCTCTCCAGGGCAAGAACCCGCTCATCGGACACAGAAGGGTCAGCCGCCTCAATCATCGCGTCCACAAGGTCGTAGCCCTCATCATCGGGCGTAACGTGGCCCGCCTCCATAGGCCCCCCCGAAACAAACACCGCGGGAATATTAAGCCGCATCGCCGCAAGAAGCATCCCCGGAGTAATCTTGTCGCAGTTGGAAATACAGAACATAGCGTCCGCCATGTGAGCGTTGACCATGTACTCAACGCTATCCGCAATTAACTCCCGCGAAGGAAGAGAGTAAAGCATCCCATCGTGGCCCATAGCAATCCCATCATCTATAGCGATAGTATTAAACTCCGCCGCGAAACAGCCCGCCTCCTCAATCACCCTCTTGGCGAACCTCCCCGCCTCCCCAAGATGCACATGCCCCGGATTAAACTCCGTAAAAGAATTCACAATCGCAATAACAGGCTTGCCAAAATGCTCCGGCCTCATGCCCGTCGAATACCACAAGCTCCGCGCCCCCGCCATTCTGCGTCCCCCCGTGGACACCTCACTGCGTAAAGTAAACCCCATAAAAATCTCCTTTAAGTTTTATAGAGTAATAATACCCCGCCGTGAAACTTTTGGAAAGAAGAAAATGAAGGAGGGGGGACGGCCCCTATAGGCGTTTACAGGGTTCCTGCATTTACTTTTTTTGAAGATTCTTGGCGCATTTTTTGACGCTGCGCGTCAAAAAACCGGGCTATTCGCTCCAATTCCACGCAGTGCCTGCGGCACGGCGTGGAATTTC
>JAITGB010000047.1 GCA_031280945.1 Spirochaetales bacterium | reverse complement strand
CCCCCCCCCCCCCCCCATATTGCCGCGTGTAGAAAAGACTTAAACCTTCTTTTCTTTTTATCCTGCGCCGCAGCCTGGGTTTTATGCGGGATAGTTATCCCCTTTAATGTAGCGGCCTCCGACCCTGCGGAGTTTTCTTTTCTTGTAGAGAATCCGAGCCCCTTTGCGGTTTTGCTGCCCTCAGTTTTTCTCGCGTTCGGTTTATGTGTCTTTTGGCCCGTGTATATGTATTTTCTTGCTTCACGCAGAATAAAATGTATTTTTTCTTTTGCGGCTTCCTTTTTTGTGATTGCCGCCGTTGTAAATACTTTTGTTTTTTCAGGCGATTACGGCGTTCTTTCCAGAATTTTGGCTTTTGCCCCCGGAATAAATTTGAGAGGCTCTTTCCTTTTTTGGGGTCTTAACGCCGTGGTAATGGTTTTTCTTTTTTGCGCTGCGGCTTTTCTCTGGGGAATACGGAGAATACGGTGGCTTACTTCGCTTATGGCGATTCTTCTTATTGCCGGAACCGGTGTTTCAGTATGGAAAGCCGCGAAAATACAGGAGGGCTTCATTTCCTACAGGGACGCTGTTCTTGCGGGAAAGAAAGGCGGCTCCTCTTTTGACGGCCAGAGCCTAAACGAAGAGGTGCGCCCCGTTATTACTCTGTCCGAGACAGGAAAAAACGTTGTTGTGCTTATGCTCGACAGGGCGATAAGTTCCTATCTCCCGCTTATTTTTGAGGAGAGACCGGAATTGAAATCCGCCTTTGAAGGGTTTACATATTATCCGAATACCGTATCCTATGCGCCCGGGACGATTTTGGGCGCTCCCCCTATTTTTGGAGGCTACGATTATACGCCCCAGAAACTCCAGGCAAGAAAAGACGCTGTTATGGCGGAGAAACACAACGAAGCTATTTTGTTTCTTCCCGCTTTGCTGCGGGACAAAGGATATACGGCTTCGGTTTTTGATTTGCCCTATGGGAACTACCAGTTTATTCAGGATATTTCTTTCTTTACTTCCCGGGGAATTTTCGCGGACAATATCCTGGGAAGGTACGACCGCCTTTTTTTGGAGGAAACAAACAGGGATACGTCTCTTGAAGTAAAAGTTGACGCTGTTCTGCGGCGGAATTTTATCATGTTCAGTTTTTTCTCAGCCTCTCCTGTTGTTCTGCGCCCCGCGATATACCGCAGGGGTTCGTACTGGAACGCTGTTGAAAATGACCACCAGGACCTTGTGCCGGTTATAGACAGCTATGCGGCGCTTTATTATTTACCCAAATTGACCCAGACCGTTAAAGAAGGAAACTCTCTTGTCCTTATGGCAAACTACCTTACCCACAGTCCAGGACTTTTGCAGTACCCCGATTATACAATTCCGCCGAAAATAACAGATACAGGGCCTCTTCGCTTTAACGAAGACGTGTTCGCGCTGCGGCATTACCATGTAAACGCAGCGGCGTATTTACTCCTTTCAAAATGGTTTTCAAGACTACGGGAAATGGGCGTATATGATAACACCCGCATTATTATTGCGGCTGACCACGGGCAGGGCGGAATCGCGCTCCCCCGTGTTCCCGATGATGTAAAGAATTTTGTCGGCCCCCATAATCCTGTTCTTTTGGTAAAAGATTTTGACGCGAAAGGAGCTCTAAAAACCGTTACGGATTTTATGACAAACGCCGATGCAGCCCTCTGTGCGCTTCAGGGTATTGTTCCTGATGCCGTAAATCCTTTTACGGGAAACGCCGCTGTTCCCGACAAAGAAAACGGAGCTACCCTTGTTATTAACGCTCCTTTTAACGCGGAGGATTATGAAGGCTATGCCGCGCTTAAAAGTTCTTCGCAGCTTGTCCACGTTAAAGATAACATTTTTGATATAAAAAACTGGGGCTCCGTTTTTACCTGGAAGGAATGATTTCCCGGTAAACGCCCAGGGTTTTTTCGTACATGGCGTTAAAGGTAAAATTATCTTCAAAACGCTTACGGCCCGCAGCTCCCATGCTGCGGCGTTTTTCGGGCGACTTTATAAGTTCCCTGATTCTCTCGCGGAGAGCTTCGGGGTTTTCTTTGGCTACAAGATAGCCTGTAACTCCCTCCACAACAGATTCCCCGCATCCCCCAACGTCCGAGGCTACAACAGGAAGCCCGGCGCGCATGGCCTCCAGGATGCTCCGGGGAAACCCCTCCCACTTTGAAGCAAGCACAAACACATCCGCCTCGGCAAGGCGCGCGGAAATATCCCTGCGCTGCCCGGCGAAGTCTATCCTCCTCGCCGCGTTGAGTTTTTCCGCAAGCTCCCGCGTTTTTTCCCTGTCCGGCCCGTCGCCCACGAGTTCAAGCGTCCAGTTTTCTTCGCAAAGCCCCGCGAGGGCGGCCAGAAGCGCCGGGTGGTCTTTTTGCGCCTGAAAACGCGCTACCATGATAAGACGGACAGGGCGGCCGGGGTCTTCAGGCTTTTCCGGCGCGCGCGAGCTTTCCTGTACGTCGGGCATTCCGTTGTGAATCGTAATGAGTTTTTCCGCTTTAGCGACTTTGCGCCGGAGGGCGAGGAGCCTGTCGTATTCCGATACGGTAATGATTTTGCGGCACATTTTTGCGGTGAATCTTTCGATTGTTTCCACGATAAAACGCTGAAATGAAGAGATGCCTTCCGCAAACTGCCAGCCGTGGGCGGTAAAAAGGCAGGGGATGCCGAGGCTCCATGCGGCAATGCGGCCCACCATTCCCGCTTTTGCCGTGTGGGTAGATACGATGTCGGGTTTAAGTTTTTTCAAAAGGCGGCGGGTTTCCAGAATGGCGAGAAAATCTTTTCCGGGGCGTATGGGCCGCACGAGGTTTTTTATGATTCTCCAGGAAACGTTTTTCTCACAGAGCATACGGGTAAGTTCCCCCTCCCCGCCGGCAAGAACCGTAACTGTATGCGCGTCCGCCTGCAGGCGGAAGGCAAGGTCGCGTACATGAATCTGCGCTCCGCCTATGGAGTCGGCACGGGTTACAATAAAAGCGATGTGCATATATGCAAAGTAACGTTTTTTTTGTATGTTATCAATCTGTAGAACAGAGGCGCTGCATTTACTTTTTTGAAAGATTAAGCGGGCGCATTTTTTCGGGCAAGAAGCCCGAAAAAACCGGGCTATCCGCTCCAATTCCTCGAAAGCGCCTATGCGCTTTCTGCGGGATTTCCGCTTCTATCCCTTGCGCTAGTGCCCGCGGGGTTTTGCTTCCTGCAAAACCCCGCGGCGGCCCAGGCTCTTTGCGCTTCGCGCAGCTTGATTTTTTACAGTAGCGGCAAATGCAGCCGCCCTGTTCTGCGGAAAAGGCAGTTTTGAATTTGGCCCGCGTTCAGCCTTTACTCAAAGAGCAAGGACTGTACGCCCAAATTCTTAAAATCAGGAGAACGGAAAAAATGAAAGTTTTGGTTACAGGGGCCGCCGGCTTTATTGGTTTTTATACGGCCCTGCGTCTTGCGCAGCGCGGAGACGAAGTTGTGGGGCTCGACTCTCTTAACGACTATTACGAACCAGAGCTCAAATACGCGCGGCTTACAGAGGCAGGCATTGGCGCGGAGGCTCAAGCTCCAGGTAAAATAACGGCAAGCGCGAAGTTTCCGAATTACCGTTTTACGCGGATGGAGCTTGAGGAAAGAGAGGCTTTAGAGAAGCTTTTTGAGGCAGAAAGATTTGACGCTGTGTGTCATCTTGCGGCTCAGGCGGGCGTGAGGTACAGTCTTGCGAATCCCCATGCCTATGCACAGAGTAATCTGTGCGGTTTCTTGAATGTTCTTGAGGCTGTGAGAAAAAGCGGAACTACGAATCTTTGTTACGCTTCAAGTTCGAGCGTATACGGGCTTAATACGCATCAGCCTTTTTCGACAGAGGATGCCGTTAATCATCCGGTGAGTTTGTACGCGGCGACAAAAAAAGCAAATGAGCTTATGGCGCACGCCTACAGTCATCTTTACGCAATCAGGGCAACCGGACTGCGTTTTTTTACTGTGTACGGGCCGTGGGGCCGGCCCGATATGGCGTACTTTCTTTTTACGAAGGCTGTTTTTGAGGGAAAGCCCATAACAATCAATAATTTTGGCGACATGAAACGGGACTTTACGTACATAGATGATATTGTAGAAGGCGTTGTAAGGGTAATTGACGCTCCCGCAGAGCCGGACGCGGAATGGAACGAGAACTCGCCTTGTCCCTCATCCTCATCTTCGCCGTGGCGGATTTACAATATTGGCAGGGGAAAGCCCGAAGGTCTTATGAATCTTGTGGAGGCTATTGAGGCGGAAACGGGGAAGAAGGCTGAAAAAATCCTTGCCCCTATTCCCGCGGGAGATGTTCCTCAAACATGGGCAGACACCCAGAACCTTGAGACGAGGTTTGGCTATACGCCGAAGGTTGATATAAGAACGGGCATTGGGCATTTTGTGCGCTGGTACCGGAAGATGTACGGAGAAAAATAATATGCATACTATTGCTGTAATTGGGACCGGATATGTAGGGCTTGTTACGGGTTCCTGTTTGTCCGATTTTGGCCTTCCTGTTGTGTGCGCGGATGTTAACGCGGCGAAAATTGAAAGGCTGAAAAAAGGCGAAGTGCCCATATACGAGCCGGGGCTTGATGTTATTGTTGAGCGCAACGCCTACTACAAAAGGCTTTCTTTTACAACGCAGGTGGAAGAAGCTGTAGCGGCGGCCTCTGTCGTTTTTATCGCCGTGGGGACTCCTCCCGCGGAAGACGGCAGCGCGGACTTGAAATACGTGGAAGCGGCGGCGAGAACCATTGCGAGGTCTCTTGACGGATACAAGGTTATTGTCAACAAGAGTACGGTTCCTGTGGGAACAGGAGCGAAGGTCAAGGCGTGGGTGCGCGATGAGCTTGAGAAAAACAGGAAGAGCGGCAGTTTCGATGTTGTCTCCAATCCTGAGTTTTTGCGGGAAGGCTCGGCTGTGTATGATTTTACCCACCCGGACAGGATTGTTATTGGGTATGATTCACAGCGCGCTCTTGAGGTGATGAAGCAGGTTTACCGCGTTCTTTACCTCAACGAAACGCCTTTTGTGGAGACAACGATTGAAACCGCTGAGATGATTAAGTACGCCTCGAATTCTTTTCTTGCCGTAAAAATTACGTATATAAATGAAATTGCCAACCTCTGCGAAAAGGTCGGCGCAAACGTGCAGGATGTCGCAAAGGCGATGGGCAAGGACGGGCGTATAGGCGCGAAATTTCTCCACGCGGGCCCGGGGTACGGGGGAAGCTGTTTTCCCAAAGATACGCAGGCTTTGGCCTCCCTTGCGCGGGCGGCAGGCTCTCCCGTGTCTCTTGTTGAAGCGACTATTTCCGCCAACGCGAAGCAGAAGCTCCTTATGGCGGAAAAAATTTCTACGCATCTGGGCGGACTTGAGGGGAAAACTCTTGCTGTTTTGGGGCTTGCCTTTAAGCCGAATACCGATGATATGCGCGAGGCCCCGGCCCTTACGATTCTGCCTGAGCTTGCAAAGGGCGGGGTGAGCTTTCGCGTGTACGACCCTGCGGCGAAAGATGAGGCGGCCTTCCGGCTTGCGGCGATTGCGGACAGGCTTACCTTTTGCGAAGATGAGTACGAGGCCATCACCGGAGCGGACGCCCTTGTTATACTGACGGAGTGGAACCAGTTCCGCAACCTTGACCTTGAAAGGGTGGCCGCGGAGCTTACAACAGGTTTCTTTTTTGATTTGCGGGATATTTATAAAAAGGCTCTGGCGGAAAAGGCGGGCCTTGTGTATATTGGGGTTGGCGTATGAAATTGGCGTATGGGGCGTTTGATGAAGTGGTGTATGAAACATAAAAGAGGACATGTACGTTTTGCTTTTTTTTGCGCGGTGATTGCGGCGTTTATGATTGGGCCGGGGCCCGCTGCTTTTGCGGCTCCGCCCCAGGGCGGGCAGAGGATTGCCGCCCTTGATTCGGGAATGTACGAGAGCCTTGCGAGCTTATACCTGGAGCAGGGCCGTACTTTGAATAGCCGTTCTTTTCCCTATACATACGAGGAGCTTCGCCAGAGCTTGAGGCGGCTTGATTACGCTTCTCTTTCGGAAGCGGGAAAAACCACGTACCGCATGATTGAAGAGTTTCTCGATGAGAAGCCGGCCTACGAGGAGGAGGAGAAATTCGGCTACTATCCTTCCGTAAGATTTAACGCGGAAGCATACGCGCATTCGCGGCGGAGCAATACCGAATGGGTATACGATGGCCGCGACAGGCAGCCTTTTTTCGGCTTTTTTTCGGATATTGCTGTCTCAGGCCGCCTTGACCTGTACGTTGATATAACGGCGCAGAAAGACCTTTTTCAGACAGGGGGCGACAGGGACAACCACACGAGCCTTATGCTGAACCCCTATCAGTTTGATTTGTCCTTTCCCTACAGGGGCGGAGCGGTTTTCGGCGGGAAGCATTGGAATCTTTGGCTGGGGCGGGACAAGCTGTCCTGGGGAAACGGCAGAACAGGAAACCTCATGCTTTCCGATGCGGACCTGTACCACGAGGGTGTGCGCTTTGCCGTGAACTTTGAACGCTTTACTTTTAACTGGCTTGTTTTGGGGCTTGAATCCTGGACAGACCCTGAGGTTTTCGGAAGCGGGTCCTGGGATTACACCGGAGGTTTCAAGAAACCCTACACGTACCCGGATTATTTTTTTCAGGATGACAGCGGGGCTCCCATACCGCATACGGACGACAACGGCGACGGGATTCCCGACAGCATAGAACGCTTTAAGATGTTTATGGCTCACCGGTTTGAATTTCTTCCCTTTGACAATTTAAGGCTTGCCCTGAACGAGAGCGTTATCTACGGCGGGAAATATCCCGACCTCCGTGTTTTTAATCCTATGCTGGTGTACCACAACTTTTATCTGAAAGATAATATGAACAGCCTTATGAGCCTGGAGGTGGATTATGTTCCCCTGCCGGGGTTTCTCGTGTATGGGCAGTTTGTTATGGACCAGCTTTCCACGAACTTTGAGCAGGACGTGTACGGAAAGGATATTGAGCCCAACGCCATGGGGTATATGGGAGGCTTTGAGTACCGCAGGGCAGCCGGGCCAGGTTTTTTTTCCGCGGGGTATGAATACGCGCAGACAAGCTCGTGGCTGTATATCCGCGAACATCCCCTTGTGAGTTATTTTTCCACGCGCCGTATTCATTCGGAGGCGCGCAAGGACGTTTTGGGAGACCACAACTATTTTTATGTTAATACGCCTCTTGGCTATGTTTACGGCTCCGATGCGGTTGTTAATTCTTTTTTGCTCTCGTACACGGTGGCCGGAAGCTGGGCCCTTTACGCTGAATACCGCCTCCTTTATATAGGGGAGAACGACATAAACAGCGCTTTTAATACGGAAGGCGCGTGGGACAAGAAATCTCCTTCAGGAGATGC
>JAITGB010000038.1 GCA_031280945.1 Spirochaetales bacterium | reverse complement strand
AACAAGGGGCTTCTTCCTTACCAGAAAATCAGCAGGGTGAGGGTTTTGGATGAGCCTATGGAGATGACGACTTCAAAAAAAATCAAGCGTCATTCGGTGGGGGCATAGGGCTATGGGCGAGGGGGGCTCTTCGGGCGCGGGGAGGGCGGGGGCTTCGTTCTGCCGTGTGTACGAGGTGATGCGCGCCCTGCGCGGCCCGGGGGGGTGTCCCTGGGACAGGGAGCAGACGCCTTCTTCTGTGCGGGCGAATCTTGTTGAAGAGGCCTATGAGTGTATTGAGGCTATTACTTCCCGCAAGCCCGGCCACATTCGGGAAGAGCTGGGCGATGTGTTCCTTGTGGCGACTTTTATGGCCTATATGTACGAGGAGGAGGGGGCTTTTAGCGTTGCGGATGTTCTTGAGGGGCTTGCGGACAAGCTGGTCAGGCGGCACCCCCACGTTTTTGGGGACAGTTCGGCAGATACCGCGGACAAGGTTCTCGCCCAATGGAAGGAAATCAAGGTAAAGGTTGAGGGGAAGAAGCCCAAGGATTCGGTGATTGATGAGGTGCCTGGGGCCCTGCCTCCTTTGGAGCGGGCCTATAAAATTCAGAAGAAGGCGGCAAAGGCGGGTTTTGACTGGAGCGCGGCGGAGGATGTCTGGGACAAGGTGCGCGAAGAGACCGAGGAGGCGCACTGTGCCTGTGCTTCGGCCAATGCGGATAAACTTGAGGAGGAAATCGGCGACCTCTTTTTTTCAATCGTCAACCTTTCGCGTTTTCTCAAAATAGACCCTTCGCTTGCCCTTGCCCGCGCTTCGGCGAAGTTTACCCGCCGTTTTCAGGAGGTTGAGCGGCGCATGAAGGAGGAGGGGCTTCCCCTGTCGCGGGAAAATTTTGCTCTTATGGATAGGTTGTGGGATGAGGTAAAGGGGGAGGAGTGAGTGCGGGAAAGACCCTTCGGTGCAAAGCGAGCCTACAAAGGATGGCTAAACCCAAGTTTCCGCATCCCGCCGGGGGATTAGAGCAGTTTTTGATACGGCGGTGTAATTTCACGATTTTGTTTTAGGAGTGTAAAACTATCATTATATGAAATATGTCCTTGTTTAATTTCTTCGGCAAGCAAAAGTAAATTTGGAGCATTAATCGCGCCGCCTTGTGTTCCTGCGCGGAGCGAAAGCTGGTGTATTTTTGCGGAAATATCTGTAGAAAAAAACGATGATACAAACAAGAACGAAAATGCGGAAACAGTCTTAGAAAAATTTAACCACCAATAGTTGGGCGTAATTGCCGCGTCTCTTTTTTGGTTGTCCTCAATGTAGCGAAGCATTTTATCCTGTTCACCAATGGGCAGGGAAAAACCTTTCGGATACGCTTTATTATCAATGATAACTCCGTGAGAATCTTTGTAGATAATGCCATCAGGACGGCGCGAGCCGCCCAGACGACATCCTTCAAAACCAAGTTCGTTTACCAAAAGCGCGATGGTTTGAATTTGTGATATTCCTCAACACCCCAGCGTTTCTTGTAGAGCGCTCTGAATTGGTCTTCTTTGAGCGTTAAATCGGTTGTCCCCAAAAAACCTACACCCTCACCGCCGTCCTTGTTCTTAAAGACTTGTTTGAATATCCTTACGGGAATCTCTAAATCCTTTATCCAAACCTTCACGGGTGTCTCTTCCGGCAAGGGGCGCTTTGGTCATACAGCCGTCGGCGCTTAACCAACTCCTATCTTCGAAAAGTAAATGCGGGAGCCTTCACCCCCCGCGCCTTCGGCGCGGCGGCTTCCACCCCACCAGAATTTCCTACAATATGAACGCCGCTCCCCGCCTTGCCGAAAACCTCCCGCCCGCCTACAATACCCACCATGAAAAAAGAAAACGCTTCCCATAGCCGCCCCTCGTGGGACGACTACTTTCTCCAAATAGCGGACGCCGTAGCGGGCCGCGCCACCTGCGACAGGGGCAGAAGCGGCTGCCTCATAACGCGGAATAAAACAATACTCGTTACCGGATATGTGGGCTCCCCGGCGGGGCTTCCCCACTGCGATGACGTGGGCCATCAGATAAAAAAAGTTGTTCACGAAGACGGACACGTTACCCAGCACTGCACACGAACAGTCCACGCCGAGCAGAACGCCATCTGCCAGGCCGCCCGGTACGGAATTTCCGTTGAAGGCGGAACCCTCTACTGCCGCATGACGCCCTGCCGCACCTGCGCGATGCTTATCATCAACTGCGGAATAAAACGGGTTGTGGCGGAGAGACGTTACCATGCGGGCGATGAATCGGAGCAGATGTTCCGCGCCGCAGGCATAGAGCTTGTCTATAAGTACGAGGAAGTGCAGACATACGAAAACCAGTAGCCGGCGGCGGCGTGGCAGGGTTTTGTCCGCAAAACCCTGTGGGTAATAGTTCTTCGCGCAAGGGGCTGGTCGCAAGTCCTTCGGACTTGCTGCTCGCCCATGCAGCCTGGATAGGAGCGGAAATCCCGCAGAAAAACGCCGCAGGCGTTGTTTGAGGAATTGGAGCGGATAGCCCGGTCTTGCGCTTTTTTTGCCGGCGGCAAAAAAAGCGCGGGATGCGCCCAAATTTTTCTTGTCTTCCTGACAAAACAGGGGTACACTGATACTATTCTGTATATTTTTAAGGAGAAAATATGAAAAAGCTTACCAGCATTATCGTATTCTCCGTTTTTGCCGCGGCTTCGCTGTGCGCGCAAGAAGTGGTTGCCGAGGATAGTTTTGCGTCTCTGGGCGCGTGGAGGGCCGCAGCGGGAACATGGAAGGCTTCGGGCAGCCTTGTCCAGAGCGATACGGCTTCGCATCTCGCGCGGATAAACCGCAGCCTGCCGCAGTCCGGCGTGTACCAAATCCAGTTCACGGTCAAGTATTCAGGCGGAGGCTTCAAATCGGCCAAAGACGCGGCGGCGGGACGGTATCATGGAGGATTCGGGATTCATATCGGCGTGGACAAGGCCGCGGCCTCGCGCGCCTGGGGCAACGGCAAGTCGTACCTCCTGTGGCTCAATCTCGATACGGAGGTGCCCGCAAGTTCGCCGCATTACGGTTTTCGCGCCCAGGTGTACCAGAGTTTCAGCAGCAGCAGAATGGAGCTTCTTGACGACCACAATGTTGAAGTCATTCCGGCGGACAGTGTTTTTCGCGTTCTTGGCGCGTACACCGGCAGGGGCGTTCCCGTCAAAATCGTAGTCAACGCCAACGACGGAGAAGTGCGCGTCTACGACCCCACCGCCGAAAACTACTACTATTACTTCTACCTTGACCCGAAACTGCTCCGGGGCTCCTGGGTAAGCCTGCGCACCAACAGCCTCAGCGCCGCCTTCAGCGATTTCAAGGTAACAAAACTCCGCTAAAATACCGTGCGCCCCCTGGGGGGCGCTGAGTCTACTTCTTCCCCGCCGCCTTGACAAAAATCGCTGTTTTAATTTTTTTGGGCGAGAGCCGTATGCCTGCGGCCTTGAGGCTTTTTACGGGAAACTTTTTGAGGGCAATTGTTTCCTGCGTAACGCGAAGACGCGGGACAGGAACGTAGTCGATTTGAACCGCGGCGTCTTCCCTGCTTGTAAGTTTTAAAAGCTCCATGCCGGGAGGCACAAGGCTGTAGTGCCGCTCAAGTATCCATACTTCTATGCGCGTTCTTTT
>JAITGB010000279.1 GCA_031280945.1 Spirochaetales bacterium | reverse complement strand
TCCGGAACGGAGAATATACGATAGAGTTTTCAGGCGCCGAGAAGGCTAGCTGCGCTGTATTTTTAGACAACGGTTCTACCCTGCTCATGCAGGAGAGGGCGGAAATTTCGGAAAACTTTTTTCCGAATACTGTTGGAGTTATTGATTCGCAGATGACCATGGAAGGCGAGTCGGGCATCAAGAGGAATACGCCGTCCGGGAACTGTATTGTCGTGGGGGGACAGTTGGCCTCAACCGCCTCGTCTTTAACCCTGAAAGGCTTCGCCTCCATTGCGGAGAATGTTATGCAAAACGGCTGCGCGGTAGAAGTGAACAATTATAATAGGCTAACCACTTCTATGAGCATAGAGGGGAACGCGGCGGTTAAGGGAAACAGGAATCGCAATCTGACTATAACCGACGGCGGAATAGGTACTCCCAGCGGCGGGGCTGGAGTTTCTTGCCTGCGCGGCGGGGAGCTTGCTCTGTCGGGAGCGAACGCGGAAATTTCGGGGAACATAACGGAGGTTGGAACCGGCGGCGGCTCTTATCAAGGAGGAGGGGTTCAGCTTTGGTTCGGGGGGACATTTACCATGTCCGCGGGAAAAGTTTCCGGCAACGCGCTTCCCTCCGGGAAGGCCAGCAAGGGCGGCGGGGTTTATGTTGTTGGTGGAGCGGACGGCAGCGTATTTACCCAAATAGGCGGCATTGTGTACGGGGGGACGGCTGGGGTCCTCAGTAATACGGCTGATTCGGGAAACACGGTGTATGTGGATGATAGCTCTTCGGAGACAAACTCTAATTCAATAGCGGGGATATATAACTAAGGGGGTGGGGCGCGGGGGGGGGGTATAGGCCGCCGGAGCTTTGCTCCGGCGGTTTTTTGTGGGCGCGCGCGGCGCGGGGTTATAGGCTTGCGGGTTCTTAAGTTGCGGGGTTACTGTTTGGCCTTTGGCCCCTGCGCAAGGGATTGGAGGGGACTTGCGGTTCGCTTTGCGAACCGCTGGTGTATTTGCGCAGAGCGCAAATACCGAAGCCCCGCAAAGCCCGCCCGTGCGCTTTTTTCCAGAGGAAAAAAACGCGAGGGTGCGCCCAAATTCTTCATCTTAAAAAAAATCAGGGTTTGAATTTTTTGCGTTTTTGGGGGCTGGATTTTTGGAGTTTTTCTTTTTCGGCTTTGTCGATGCGGGAGAAGATGAGAATGAGGAGGAGCCCTGCGAGGACCATGAGGAGGCAGAAGATTTGGCCTGTGGTGAAGTTCCAGGGGCTTACGAAGATGTGTATGGGGTTTTCCTGTGAGGAGAGTTGTAGGGGAAAGCCTATGTTTTTGTCGGGTTCGCGGAAGTATTCGATAAAGAAGCGTACGAGGCCGTAGCCTGCTATGTAGGCTCCGAGGAGGAAGCCTTTGATGCGGCTGCGGTTTTTGAGGAGAAACCAGAGGACGAGCCAGAGGAAGATGCCTTCGAAGAATGCTTCGTAGAGCTGTGAGGGGTGGCGGGGGAGGTTGATAAGGGCGTTTTCGGCTGCGGGCAGGGGGAGGCTGGCTTCCTGGGCGAGTGTTTGCACCCAGGGGAGGCGGGCGGGGAATTTTTCGGCGTGGGGGAATATGATGCCCCAGGGGGCGGCTGTGGCTCTGCCGTAGAGTTCGCCGTTGATGAAGTTTCCGAGCCTGCCGAAGGTGTAGCCGAGGGGGATTCCCGCGGTGAGGAGGTCGCCGACTTCGCGCACGGAGAGTCCTTTTTTCCGGCAGTAGAGGACGACTGCGGCTACGGCTCCGAGGAGTCCCCCGTGGTAGCTCATGCCCTGGAGTCCTGTAAAGCGGCCCTGAGCGTCAAAGGGCCAGAAGATGAGGAGAGGATTTTGGAGGTAGGGGTTGGGGCGGGCTATGTCGTAGTTGTACACGAGGGCGGAGAGGATGCGGGCTCCGAGGAGGAGGCCGAGGATTGTCCAGAAAAAGAGGCTGGAGCTTGTTTCGCGGGAGATGGGAATTTTTTTCTCTTTTATTTGGTAATTAAAGAGCCAGTAGGCTATGCCGAAGGCGACGAGGTACATGAGGCCGTACCAGCGGAAGGGGAGGCCGGGTATGATTTCGGGTTTGAGCCATGAGGGGTAGGGTAATGCTAAGAGGGGCATGGTTTTTCTTTTTCCTTTTGGTTCCTTGTCGGTTTTCTACAGGGGGTGTTCAACGATTTTTCCGGCTTCCTTGTCGTAGACGAGCCGGAGGTGCTGTTTATTACTGCCCCGTATTTCATAATACTTGCCCTGGCTTCCTATGACAACTCCCGGATAGATGATTCCGTGTACGCGGATTTCAGAGGGGTAGTGTTTTTCAAAGTTTTCGCGGAGGCTCATAAGGTTCTGGGTGAGTTTTTCGGTCTGCTGCGCGTTGGCGAGTTTTTCGGCCTGCAGGTTGGCGATTTTTGCGGTTTCGCCGTTTTTTTCGGCGGCGTGCAGGGCGAGGGCTATGGCGGCGGCGGCTTCGGTGAGTTTTTTGAGCGTTTTTTCTCCTTTTTCGATTTGGTCTTCGAGGAGGTAATCCTGTCCAAAGTGGATTTCTGTGTGTACTCCGCTTTCGGTTCCTATGCTGGCGGCTTCGATGCCGTACCGGGCTTTAACGATGCCTCCTATGAGGCTGCCTTTTTCTCCGGGGAGGGTGATTTTTCCGTTGCATTTTATGGTGCAGCGTATGCAGCCTGTTTTGAGGTTGATGTCCCCGCCGCACATAAGAACTGCCTGTTCGGCGAAGGAGGCGCAGATGTTTTTCTTTGCGCGCAGTACGGCTTTGCCTCTGCCTTTGATGCCTTGCCCTATTTCTATGCTGCCGTCCGCGGAGAGGAGGGCTGCTTCTATGCCGCCTGCTATGCGGATGTTGCCTCCTGAGAAGACGAAAAATCCGGGCTCCACGCTGCCTGCGGCAATTACGGGGCCGGGGAATTTGATGTTTCCGGTTTTGAGGTTGATGTCGCCGTTGATTATGTAGCCTTCGCGTACGCTGATGACTCCCTTTTCGGAGCGAAACTCTCCGTCGGCTTCGGATATGAGGAGGGTTTTTCCGCCGCGTTTTTCTTCGTGGAGGTTTTCTCCGGCTGTGAAGTCTTCGTCCTGGCTGCTTTTTCCGGGGACGGAGCCTCCTGTAACGTCCCAGCCGTCTTCGGCTTCGGTTCTTTCGGAGATAATTTCCGCTATGACTTCGTCTTTTTTGACGCTCGTTATGGTGTCCAGGTTTTTGAAGTCGGCTTTGCCGTCTCCCCGGAGTTTAACGTGGCTGCCTGTTGCTATGTGGACGAAGAATTTGAGGCCCCTCGGGGCGGCGTCGCGGGGGAGTTTTCCTTTGGCGATGAGAAGGCCCTTGACGCTGTGTACTGCGTCCGCGCCGTCTTTTAGTTTTTCTTTGACCTGGGTGAGGGCTTCCTGTATGATGGCTTTTTCGGCTATGGAGGCGGCGCGGACGGCTTCGTGGATTTTTTCTCCGGTGAGGGGTTCTCCTGTTCCTTCTTCGGGTACAAGGCTGAGGAGGGCTTCCATTTTGTTTTCGGAAACGCTTATGTTGACTTCGCCGTCTTTATGGGGGCGCACCCTCAGTTCCACTACCTGCCGGGGCTTCGTGTGCGGGGAGCTTGCCCTTTCCCCGGGAGCCGCCGTAACAGTGCGCGCTTCGAAAATGCCGTCAATGGCGGATGTGATGCCGTCTTCGGTTCGCTCGAGGTTTTCCCGCAGGAGGAGGGCGTCTTCAGCCTGCGGGGGGACGGGGATTTCCGCGCCGTACACGTCAACGCCGGCTCTGGCGGGCGGGCCCGGTTCGAGGGAGAGGAGTTTCTCTGCCTGCCTGACGCGGGCGGCAAGCTCCACGAGGGAAACGGGAAAATCCTTTACGGACTGTATTTTTTCCAGGGCATGGGGCTGCCGGACTGCGGCTTTTTTGAGTTCCTCAAGCTCGTCCCGGGGAATGTGCGTGATTTCCCATTTGATGGCGGTTTCGCCCGGAGGAGCCGCGGGAAAGCCTTTTACCAGAACAAGGCCGTCAAGGCTCTGTTGAACGCTTTCGAGAAAGGCGTTTACAGCGGCGGTGATTTTTTTTATGGCGAGGCCCTTGAGGCCGCTTGCCTCTACCTGTTTGAGAATTGCCTCGCAGGAGAGCTGTTTACCGCCGCCCCTGCCTTTGCGCAGAAAGAGGAGGGCCTCCAGGCGGTCATCCGATACGCGGATTTTTACCGAGGCATCCTCCCTGAGGCTTAAAGAGACGGTTTGGGCCTGCCCTCCGGCGAGGAGGCGTTTGAGTATGACTTCTATCTCCCCGGCGGAAAGAAGGAGTTTGTCAGGATAGGGAAGCGCAAGAGCCGCCTTGCGTACGGCCTCGCCCACGGGAAGAGGCGCGTCCGGCTCTCCGGGGGTAAAATTCAAAAAGCAGGCGCCGGAACCGGAACCCAGGGACACGCTCCACGTATGGCCCCGGGATGCAAGCACCTCGACCCAGTTTTCCCCCCTGCGCACAAAACCCTGCCTGCCGGCAATGAGCCCCTGGGCCTGTTTTTGAACGCCCTGCCCCGCGTACACGTACGGAAATTTCGGCATTCCCGGCGGAACAGGCGCTCCTGTTACGGATTTCCCTGGTTTTCCCGGCCTCAAGGGTTCAAGAACAGCAAGAACATCGCCCTCTTTCGCGTAGCCATAGGCTACGGCCTTGCCCGGGGGCGGAATCCTCACACGGGTAACTTTTTCCTCAATCTCCACCACCTTTTTCGCCTTTGCGGGCAGAAAGGGCAGGGATTTTTTCATAACGGTTTTTTCGCTTGCGACCTGCTCTTTTTTTTCGCTGTACAGTTCGGGCGGCGGCGCTTTGGAGAAAGTCCTTTTCGCCTCTTCCACCAAAGAGGCAGGAACAGGAGAAATTTGCCATAGGGCGGTTTCGGCAGAGGAATTTTCGGGAGCCTCGCCCCGCGCTACGACAAGGCTAAAAGCCTCCTTCGCGGACTTGAGGCGTAAAAGGAAAGCCTCCAGGTCTTTGCCGGAAACCCCCTCGCGCACACCCTTCTGTGCAAGAAGCCCCTTGAGGCCCGCGAGGTCAATCTCCGAAGCCCCTCCGGCAGGCCCCGGCTCAAACCCCAAAACAGCCTCTAGAGCCTCAGGAGCCGCCGTAAGTTCAAGTTTTCCCGAAAACGTAATTTTTCCGGCCATTTTTTTACTGCCTGGTCATAGACTACTTGGTCATATACTTAACAAGTTTTGATTTGAGAAACTGATTCTCCCTTTTGAGCTGGTTTATCTCCATCTGCTGGGTTTTGACAGTTTCCACAATATCGCCCATGCTCAAGGCCCCCGTCTGCAGGAGGTCTTCGATGTAATCAAGTTTCGCCGCGAAATCAACGGTCGCCTCAGCCTCCGCGTTCTGGTACGACTCGTCCAGGTCCGCAATGAGAACCTCGCTCTGGTCGTCCTCTCCTTCGGACTGAATGATTTTATCCGCAATCCGGTAAATGGCCTGGGCCAGAACAGACTGGGGCTTGTAGAGAATAATGGGAAGCCGCGAGCGCAGGGCCGTATCCTGAATATCGTCGCGGTAGATAATCCCCAAATGCTCCATATCCACGTCCAGATACTGCTGGCAGGACCTGCGCAGTTTGCCCGATTTGTTCGCGTCCGGCGGATTCTCCAGCATATTCATAATGAGGCGGGGGTGAAAGTGCGAAGCCCTTTTCAGGTACACGGTGTAGCTCTCCGGGTCCTCTTTTTTTAAATGCTCCAGGAGCTTGGGAATGTACACCCTCTGGAGGGCAGAGCCGTCCTTTTTGAGCCTGTCAAGAAGCGCCGCCCCCGGAGCCGTCCTCTTGACCGAAGTATTGATAAGCCTGAAAGCAATGTTTTTCAGAAAAAGGTACGCATTGACCGTTGCCGTGGGCGTGGGCGTTGTGATGATAATGCCCCTGTTCGAGGTAAGAAAAAAATCAAGGATATTATAGTTTGTTCCCGCGCCCAGGTCCAGAATCAGGTAATCTCCCTCCAGCGAGAGCAGCCTGCGGATAATTTTGTTCTTCTGGCCCGCCGGAAGATTCGCTATACCCGGAATCTCCGCGTCACCGGGAATAAAGTTTAAGTTTGCGTAGTCCGTCTGGAGAATGATTTTTTCAAATGGTATGTCCTGAGCGCTCAGGAAAGTACCGATACCGTCCTGGGGAGAGGGAAGCCCCAGAATAAGATGCAGGTTCGACCCCCCCAAATCCATATCCGCGAGGTACACCTTCTTGCCCGCCTGCCCCAGGGCAATGGACAAGTTTGCCGCTATCAGCGATTTTCCGACCCCGCCCTTTCCGCTGGCAATGGGAATTATCCTCATTGTGGTTCTCCTGAGTTTTCCTCACGTACGGCCCCGCGCTTTCTCTCCGGCGAAAAAAGGACAAGAAAGGCCAGAAAAAGCGCGTCGATACCGATAATAATACAAGCCGGAACAGCAATGGCAAGAGGAAAAGGGAGAGCCTCAGGCGGGAGGAGGCGCGGGATTTCTCCCGCTCCCAGCCGGAAGGCCAGCGCGGGCAGAACATCGTTAATGAGGAAAAGAAAAGGCGGAAGCGCCCCCACGCAGATAAAAACCGCCGTAACTTTTCGCAGGCAGGCAAATCTTTCGGGCATATAACCGCCCAGAAAAAAAAGAAGCCCCACACACAGCCGCGCCGAGGCGAGCCACAGGAGAAGGAGATTGACAAGATGATTCCGCTCGGGATTCAGCGCAAAAGCAGCCATACGGAAAAGGAAAAAAAACTTCACCGTCTCCCATGCGGCCCCCGCGTACAAAACAGCAGAATGTATACGGCCCATATAAGTAAATCCTACGAGCAAAGAGGCTCTGAGGTCAAGCTCTTGTGCGGTATGCGCAGTTATGAAGAGCTGGGCGCATTTTTTGGGCTGCGCCCAAAAAACTGGGCTATCCGCTCCAATTCCTCAAAAATTGCCATGAGGCAATTTTCTGCGGGATTTCCGCTCCTATCCCTTGCGCGGCGCGGGATTTTGCTCCGCAAAATCCCGCGGTGGACCAATGGCCCGGGCCGCTTCGCGGCCCGCGGTGAGGGGGGCTTTTCGCGGGAAATTTCCGTGCGTTCTCTTACCCCGCGGGTGTTAGGCCCTGGGTGCGCAAGGGATTGGAGGGGTCAGCGGATTTTGCGTCGCAAAATCCGCCCAGTCTTGGGGGGCTGCCCCCAAGACCGGAGCGATAGCGCAGCCCCGCAAAGCCCGGTTTTTGCCCAGCGCGTTTTTGCGGAGCAAAATCGCGCTGGGCAAAAATGCGCCCAAATATCCGTACTGATTGTGTATTTGCCGGATTACTGATATATGTATACTAATAAAACAGGAGATACGCATGAAGGAAAAAAAAGTTCCCTGGACTTTTCTCACGGGGATTCTTGCTGGTATGCTCATTTTCGCCCTTGTTACCGCTGCGCCGCTGGCTGCGGAATCGCGGGACGGGAAAACCCAGAGGCTGCTTTATCTGTTTCAGTATGTGCTGAATTTCGTACAGAATAATTACGTTGACGAGGTAGACCCGGATGTTCTTATGGAGGGGGCCTACAAGGGGCTCTTTGAGAGTCTCGATGACCCGCATTCGGCGTATTTGACTGCTGCGGATATGAGGGGCCTTAGGGACACGACTTCGGGCGAGTTCGGGGGCGTGGGGCTTTTTATCAATAAGCAGTTCGTGCAGAAGCCTGCGGAGGGGCAGGCTGAGCCGTCCTACGTGGAGGTCGTGGCTTCAATCGAAAACACTCCCGCCTACAAGGCGGGTATTCTTGCGGGGGACCTTATTGTCAAGGTGGAGGGCGATTCCACGGGGGGGCTTTCCCTCGATGAGGTTGTTGATAAGCTGCGGGGGCCTGTGGGCTCGGCGGTCAACATCACAATCAGGCGGGGGCCTTCCTACAGTTTCGATGTGGCCCTCACCCGGGCGAAGATTCAGGTGCCGACTGTAACCTGGGCCATGCTTCCGGGCGGGACTGCCTACATGAGGATTATTCAGTTTACGCCCTACACGGCGGAAAAAACCGCTGAGGCTGTGGCCTTTTTTGCGGGGCAGAACTACAAAAACATGATCATAGACCTGCGGGGCAATCCGGGGGGGCTTCTTGATTCGGTTGTCAACGTTGCGGACCTCTTTTTTGATGACGGGGTGATTGTGAGTACGCGCAGCCGTCTTGAATCCGAAAACAAGGTTTTTCCGGCAAAGTCCGGGGTTATTGTTCCTGAAAACCTGCCCCTCGTTGTGCTTATTGATGGCAATTCCGCTTCGGCTGCGGAAATTTTTGCGGGAGCGGTGAAGGACAGGGGCAGGGGTTTTCTTATGGGCGCGAAAACCTACGGCAAGGGTTCGGTGCAGCAGGTACACGCGGTGGGCAAGGGCGGTTTCCGCCTCACCATGTCGCGCTACTATACTCCCAACGGCATTTCCATAGACAAGACGGGTATTGCGCCGGACAAGGAGGTAAAGGAGCCGGAATTTACTGAGGCCGAAAGCGCTGATTTTGGCAAGCTCCTGACGGCCCGCGTAATTTCGCAGTTTGCCAAAGACACTGCCGCGCCCACGGAGGCGCAAACAGCCAGTTTTACCGCAGAGCTGCGTAAGGCGTACCCTGCTCTGAGCGAGAGGCTTCTGCGCCGCCTCATTCGCGCGGAAATAAACCGGCACCTGACAACGCCGCCTGTTTACGACCTTGAGTACGATACGGTATTACAGGAGGCGGTAAAACACCTGTCCGCACGATGAGGGTCTTTGTTCTTCCTCCGTCCTTTCACGGGGAAGATTTTTGCGAGCTTGGCGAAAAAGATTCCCATTACCTGTGCCGTGTGCGCAGGCTCAAGGCCGGAGACTCTCTCCCCGCGCAGGACGGGGCGGGAAACGAGTACCACGCGACCATAGAAAAAGCGGACCCCGCTTGCTGCCTCCTCCGCGTCCAGAAAAAGGGGGCAAGTCCGGCCCGGGGAGAGGAAACAGAGCTGGCCCTGTACCAGTGCCTCCCCAAAGGGGCGAAATTCGACCTCATAGTACGGCAGGCTGTGGAACTGGGAGTTTCCCGCATTGTTCCCGTGCGGAGCCGCTATTCCGTGCAGCCCTTTTCCCCGGGGCGGTATGCGGCGCGCAAGAGCGCGGGGGAGTTTTCCGCGCGGAACGCTCAGGAGGAGGCCGGAAAACCGGAGGGCCGCCGGGGGCGCTGGAGCCGTATAGCGCGGGAAGCTGTGCAGCAGTCGGGCGCCCGCACCCTCCCGGAAATCGCCGCGCCCCTATCTTTTGCGGAAATTCCCGGCGATGTCCAAAACTGGGGCGCGGACGCGGCGTTTTTTTTCCATCAACAGCCCCTTGAAACAAGAACGCTTCATGAGTATCTTTTCTCATGTCCGCAAAAATTAGCTCTGGTCATAGGCCCCGAAGGAGGACTTGCGGACGAAGAGACACGGCTCCTCAGGCAGGCGGCATTTGAACCCGTATATCTGGGACACAGGGTACTGAGAACCGAAACAGCCCCCGTGTTCGCGGTGGCCGCCATAAGAATAATTTTACTGGAAAAGGAATGGTGGAAACTTTCAGATGGAAATACAAACACAGACACAAACAGCCCCTCTTTCTGAAACGCCTCAGCCAGGCACAGGTGCAGGCACGGGCGCGGGGGAACGCATATATGTAACCGGAATTCCCGTTGACCATTTCGCGGAAGAAGGCTTTGAGGACAGGCTCTCTCTACTCACAGCCTGCGGGAAAGCGGGCAATATTGTTTTTCTCTCCCTCTGGGACCTCATGCGGGCGCGGCGCGACAGGGAATTCCGCCGCCTCCTTGAACAGGCCGCCCTCGTTATACCCGTATCGCGGGGAATACAAAGAGGCGCCGCCTTCCTCAAAAAAACCGTTCCCGCCCGCTATATGCCTTTTGAATTTGTTATCCGCTTTCTCGCCGCGCTCGAAGAAAGGCAGCGCTCGCTCTACCTTTTGGGCTGTACCCCCGAAGAACTGCAAAGTATCGAACAGAACCTCAGGCAGACCTTCCCCGGCCTCAAAATCGTAGGCCGTTACACAGGCTCTTACCCCCGCGCAAAGGACAAGGACATACGAACAGCCATAAAAAAAGCCGCCCCGCACTGCGTGCTCATGGGTTCAGGCATACGCGGAAAAGAGAAGTGGTTTTTCCGGCGTAAAGACGATTTTTCGACCGGCGTTTTTATCTGGAGCGCCTCCGTTATGGACATCATTTCCGGCAAACGGAAAAAAGTATCGCGGGAAACCTTTCAAAAAGGCAGGGAATTCATCCCCGAACTCATCCGCCGCCCCTGGAGAGCCGTAAGGGGAATTGTTTACCTGTATTTTGGACTCCTTCTCCTCGTGTACCGGCTGAAAAAAACATAATGCCAGCCCCCTGGCGCATACTGCTCATTGACGACGACCCCGCCGTTCACGCGCGGTTGAAATTGAGCCTGCCGGCTGCCGCCTTTACCCTCACCCCCTGCTACACAGCATGTGAAGCCCTCCTCATCATCGAAAACGAGGCCCCCGACCTCATACTCTGCGAAATCGATATGCCCGATATGAACGCCATACAAATCCTCACCCAGACCGATATACTCAAACAGACCGATATGCTCAAAACCCGGCCCCCCTTTATTGTTACATCGAAAAAAAGCGAAGCCCCCTGCATAGTGGACGCCATAAAAGCCGGAGCGGACGAGTTTCTCCTCAAACCCTTTAAGGAAAACCTTCTCCTGGAAACCCTCAACAAGTACCTCTCGCCGGAAAAACGCCGCCTCCCCAAAGACCTGCCGTACAGCGAAGAAGGCGCAGTCAAAGACCAGGAGGAAAGCCGCCTCGTAGGAGACTCCCGAGGCATACGCGGCATCAGAAAAGAGATACGGGCCTTTGCCGAAAACGACGCCATAGTCCTCATCACGGGCGAAAGCGGCACCGGAAAAGAAGTTGTGGCGCAGGAACTGCATGAGCATTCCCCCAGGGCCGGGGGCCCCTTCCGGCCCGTAAACTGCGGCGCCCTGCCCGAAGCCCTGTTTGAATCAGAAATGTTCGGAAGCGAAAAAGGAGCCTTTACCGGAGCCCTCACGCGCACAGGCTTCTTTGAAAGCTCGCGGGGCGGAACCCTGTTTCTGGACGAAATAGGCGAACTCTCCCTCCTCATGCAGGTAAAACTCCTGCGCGTCATCGAAGACAAATGCATAACGCGGCTGGGCTCAAACGCCTCCCTCCCCGTGGACGTGCGCATCATAGCCGCCACAAACAGAGACCTCCGCGAATCCATAGCCGCCGGCCGCTTCCGCGAAGACCTCTTCTACAGGCTCAACATCCTGCGCATAATAATCCCGCCCCTGCGCGAAAGGCCCGAAGACATCCCCATACTGAGTTACACCTTTTTGCGCGAGTTCGCCCAAAACGGCCCACATAAAAAATTCCTCAGCAGCTCCGCCGTGTGCAAACTTACCGCCCACACATGGCCCGGAAACGTCCGCGAACTGCGAAACGTCCTCCAGAGAGCCTTTTTCATCTCCGGCCCCGAAAAAATCCAGCCCGAAGACATTACCTTTTGAAGAATTTCAAGGATTCAGGCGCATTCCGTGGGCCGCGTTAGCGGCCGCGATAATCAATTCCGATAGGAACTCAGGCCGTACTCGGGCGCATTTTTT
>JAITGB010000242.1 GCA_031280945.1 Spirochaetales bacterium | reverse complement strand
TGTTCGTTTTGTGTGCATATCTAACCCCATTCGGTTTCACCTCTCGTGAAACCAGTGTAATTTTTTGGGTTAGATTTTTATTATGACGCTTCCGCCCCTCTTCGGTTAGATTAATTATGCCGCAATTCGTAATATTGACATTATCCAGATATATGGCTACGCTATATTAGGCGATATAAGAGGGGTCTACCAACAACAAGCAGGTTCCTGCTGCTCTGCCGCAGAGCGGCAAAGGGTTATTCAGGAGGCGCTTGTGGAACCGCCCTGCTTTGAGTTCCGGCTCTTGCCCTAAACTCAGGCGTTACGCAAGGAGAATGTATGAAAACTACAACACAATCATTTGAGGAGAACAAAGAGACAGCCTTACGTGCGGCGAGAACGCAGGGAATCGTTGATGTCGTTCATGCGTCAAACGATGGTATTAGTCTTGAAACTTTGGAATTGGCTACCAGACTAACGCAGAAACACAGCCGTTCCCTGTATGCAGAACTTGAAAAAAGGCGCAGTTTGCAAAAGTGATACAAGCAATCCAATTCTATGACCTGCTGGATTGTCTGGCAGGTCAATTTATTGGCGCCCAATCTGCCCGCTGCGTCGGAAAAGAATTTGGATTACATATTATTTCTGCCGCCAAAGATTATTTTTCCATTGCCATAATCCCGGAAAAACTATCCCATGAACAGGTGGTGCTGGGCGTATTGCTGGATGATTCTTGCCATATAGGGTCAAGAAACGGGTATACCTTTACAATATATATAGACCTATCCAAAATAGACGGTAACGCTTTTGAGATTTTTTCATACATTATTCTTGCCCACGAAATCTGCCATTTTGCTTTTTATTATGAACTTTTCCGCAAATTGGGAGAAAACACAAGAATTATTGCGCACAGTAATTTCACGCATACTGTATCGAAAACACTCATCGGAGCCGTAACCAGGGAGCAAGATACCACAAGTCAAACCATCTTTGATGAGCACAATATAAAAGAACTGGTTACAAATTTGGGGAAATACCCCAAAAAGCATTTCGCCAAGGGAAAAGAAACAAAAATAAATTATCACGAACTTTTCTTTAGTTTCCTTAAGCATCTGCATTTTGATAAACTGCTGCGCGCATTCAGTGGAAACTAAAAATGGAGAAAGTAAGCCGGCTTTGTCCACGTATACAAGAACAGGGCCGTAACCGGAAGGGCAGTATAATGAGGAGAGTGTTTGCAGGGTAGGCTGTCCGCCTGGAACATCTACGCGGCTGCCCCTGTGTTCTTTCGGCTAACTCCGGCGTGTTAGGAAGACCAAAGGCTTCACCGCAGGGCGGGGTATACTTGAATACGGGGCCCAAATATGGTAGGATATGGCATGAGATTTTTTGCTGTTCTCTTTCTGGCGGCTTTCTGCTGTATGTCATCTCCCGCGTTTGTTGCCGCGCAGGAGGGGGACTACGACGAATACGAGCCCACTTTCGATATGGGCGACCAGATGATTATCATAAGCGGGGGGCTTTTCGCGCCCCTTTTTTATCAAAGTTTAGCGGGGGATATTAATTCTACACGCCTTACAGTCGGCGGCGTGGGGTCTCTCCAGTGGAGTACCTACCTCAACAATAATATGAGCGTTGGCGCGGAGGGGGGGGGAATGTTCGCCTTTACCCCAAACGGGAGGAACCTTTTTATGGTTCCTGTTACGGCGCGGTTTTCCTACGTGCTGCGTAAACATCCTTTTGATTTTCCCCTTTCGCTGGCCGCGGGGCTGAATTTCGTGAGGCTGGATTCTACGTTCCGCGTTATGCCCATTATCAAGCCGGGGATTTCGGGATTCTGGAGCTACAATAGTTCCTGGTCCTTTGGGCTTAACCTTGTGTACTGGTGGGTTCCCGACATTTACATGGGGCCCTCTCCGCCGCGGGAGCAGAGCCGGCTGGGGAATTTTCTTGAAGTGTCGCTTTCGGCGCGGTATTATTTCTAAGGAACGGAGTGTATAAGCGTATTATATGAGAAGATTTTTTTGTCTGGTTGTCCTTCTGGGCCTTTTTCTGGGCGCGTGCAGCGATATAACCCAAGGGGTTTTTTACGATATTGAAACCGAAATCAGCGTGCCCGATAATTCCCTGACCGATGATATAGATGTTACGCGGGTTGTATACCTTCCGGCTCAGACAGGCGCGCTGCCTCCCACGAGCCAGCCGCGCTACTACATTGCCGGAGGGGCTGTTTTCTACCGCGAGGCTCCGGGCACAAGCGACACCGACTGGCACCAAATCACCGCTCCGGGCATTGTGATTGATATTGCCTTTATAGGGCCTGCAGGGACGCAGGATATTTACGCGGCCACGGAGAGGGGGCTATTTTGCCTGCCCGCTTCAAACGGTTATACTGTCTTTGAGACGCGGAACTACAACACTACGGGAAAACAAATTAGCCGCCTTATGAGCCTGAGCGGAAACCTTTTTGTTGCGACTTTTCCGGAAGGGCTGTATTACATGGACGGGACAGGAGCGCTTCTCGATACGGGGCTTACAGGACACAGGATTCTCTCAGGGGTGCATACAACGACGGGCGAATATCTTTTTACAAGCCGTTCCACGCATATTTTCGCGGCGAACAGCCCGCCCTCGCCCGGCGGCTGGACTACGCCGCCTCTTGCCACGGAACAGGACATAGATACCATCGTGTGGCCTGTGGGGGGTAGTCCGGTGGCAACGAATTCCGGCCTTGCCGGCGGGAACATTTCCGGCGAAATCCGTGATATTATGGAGACACCTTCGACTCCGGGTACGCTGTACGCCGTAACCACGGCGGGCTATGTTTTGCGGAGCACGGATTCAGGCGCGAGCTGGGGCTATGAATACCACGGCAGCACTTTTTTTAGCATTGCGGAGATAAACAGCGTACTGGTTCTGGGCGTTGACGGCAGCGGCCTGCGGCATTTTCTGGACCCTTTTGACCCTGCTGTCCCAACCAAGTCCCGCATGGAGTACCCTCCGGGGGATTTTCTTAAAATTCCCGACCTGTACAACTCATCGGTTTTCTACCTTATGACGGATACTGTGTCCGGGTCCGCGAACTGGCTCCTCACGGGTACGAACAACGGCGTCTGGATGGCCGATTATTCCAATCCGGCTTATGTGGCCTGGCGGCACGAATAGAAAATGGCGGGGGGACGGTGAGAAACCATTACGAAGTTTTGGGGCTTGAACAGGATTGCAGTCTCGAAGATATAAAAAGCTCTTTTCGTAACAGGGTGAAGAAGCTGCACCCCGACGTGTCGCGGGATTCAGGGGGCGTGGAAAAATTCCGTCTTCTCCTTGCGGCTTATAGAATTCTCACCGATGCGCACAAGCGCGAGGAATACGACAGGCAGCTTGGCCCTGTCAAGAGAAAAACCGTTGAGTTCGACTACAGGGAATTTCTCAAAGCCCGGACGAATGATGCGCAAAGCCAGTCGCGGCTTGTGTTTTTCGACCTTTTGCACGACCAGGGCGAGGAGGCCCTTGAACTGTACGAGAAGCTCCTCCTGCACAGCCAGTTCAGCCTGGAGCTTTTTCTGGACAGAGAGGACTTTATGGACTGCGCCTTTATGCTTGCTGAGGAGTACGAGCGGGGGGGGAAATACCTCAAGGCTCTTGGGCTTCTTTCGCGCATTGTTGAGCTTGAAAGGCAGAAGCCCTACTTCCGGCATTTTTTTGAGGAGGTGAGAAGCCGCATACGGACTCTGGCGGTACTCAAACTGCCCCGCGAGTTGGGTCCGCGGGAGCTTCTTTCGCGGTATTTTGAGCTTGCGGCCCTTGGGCTTTCGGACGGGGAAACGGCTTTTTATACGAAGAAAATCGCCGAGCTGTATCTGGAGCTTGGCAGGGCGGACCTCGCGGGGGAGTATCTCGAAAGGGGCCTGCGTCTTTCTCCCCGGCTTTCGGGCGCGGGGAAACTCAAGGAGAGAATAGGCTGCGGTCAAATTTCTGTAGGATGAGGTAATGAGATAATGATAACAAACATGAGACGAAACATATTTCTGGCGCTGGGGCTTTTTTTCGCTGCGGGGCTTGCCTTTACGCAGCAGACTATTACAGGCGGGCTTACGGTTGCCACGGTAAAACTGGGGTCTTCGCGGCCTGAGGTTATTACCCAGTCGAAGTTCCGCCAGCAGCTCCAGCAGCAGCTTGCCATGCTGGAGGCCCAGACGGGTCAGCCCGTGTCCATTGATGAGCTGGGCGGCAGGGAGAGGAGCCTTGACCTGCAAATCGGCGAAATTCTCATAAATCAGGCCGTAACGCGGGACAATGTGCGGGTAAACGATTCGGAACTCAACGAGAAGGTTGCCGATTACAAGGCCCAGGCCGCGCCGGATGTTCCAGACATTCAGTTTCAGGCTATTATTCAGCAGAGGTTCGGCATGGGCTGGGATGCCTGGAGAGAGGCCCTGCGCAAGCAGCTTGTTCAGGAAAAGTACGTGCGGCAGAAGAAGCAGTCGTATTTTACCGGTATGAAGGACCCCACAGACGCCCAGGTTCAGGAATTTTACGATGAAAACGCTACGCGCTTTACAAATCCCCAGATTATCAGCTTTAACCAGATTTTTATCAGTACGGTAAACCTTTCCGAGGCGGAAAAACAGCTTGCGAAAAAGCGCGCGGAGGAGGCCCTTGGAGAACTGCGTACTTCGCAGTTTAAGGACGTTGTGCAAAAGTACACGGACGATACGACTTCGCGCTACAAGGGCGGCAACGCGGGGTACTGGCCGCGCACGGATATGAGGCGGCAGAACATACTGGGCAAGGTTTTCTACGACGCTCTTTTTGCCTTGAACCTGAACCAGACAAGCTCGGTTATGGAATCCCGCATGGGCTACCATATTATCCAGGTAACGGAAAAAATCCCGCCGAAAATTCTCGCTCTCGCCGACCTTATTTTTCCCGGGGAGAGCATTACCGTGCGCGAGCATATACGCGGACTTCTGCGCGCCCAGAACGCGCAGCTTACTTTCCAGCGCGCCTTAACCGACCTTGTTGCCGAACTGCGTAAAGAGGCGGAAGTTACGATTTACAAAGAAAACCTCAACTAACATGGGCCCCCGGCGTAAAGGCAGAATTCTTGCTGTTCAGGCCCTGTTTGCGTGGGATTTTTCCCGTCCTCCGGTGGAGGCGCTTCTCTCTTTTTCCTGGGAGGCTTCCTTTCCTCCGGCTTTCTCCGGGCCGCCGGAGGATGAGGCCGGCGGGGAGGAGGCTCCCTTCGCTGCTCCCGGCGAGTTTGGCGGGGCCGGAGCGGAGATTTCCGGCGCGGCCCGGGATTTTGCCGCTGTTCTTACGGCGGGAACAATAGAAAACATTGGCCGCATCGATGAGGAGATTTCACGGCTTCTTGAGCACTGGGATTTTTCGCGGCTCCTGCGCATAGACCTTGCCATTCTGCGGGTCAGCGCGTACTCGCTGCTTTTTATAAAGGATATTCCCGCGACGGTTGTCATAGACGAGGCTGTTGATATAGCGAAGGAATTCGGTACGGACGACTCCTACAGGTTTGTCAACGGCATTCTGGACGCGCTGCGAAAAACCCTGGAGGAATCCTCGGAAGCCAAAAACCATGAAGCGTGAAAAAATAAGTCCCCTCCACATAATTCTTCTCGTACTGGGAACTGTGTGTCTTGCGGGTTTTGTTCTTCTTGCGGTGTATTTTTTGCGGACCTCAAAGTACGGCAGCGACCTTGAGTACAGTTTCCAGAGCGTTGACGCCCTTCTGAAAACGGGAAAGTACGATGAGGCGGGAAGCCTCCTAAGAAGCCTGCGGCCTCCCGCAACGGCGGGCGGCTGGCTGCGTCTTTTGAAACGCTGCCGCTCCCTTGCCGCGTATACGAATGATGCGGCTTTTTTCGCGGAAAAGGCTCTTGCGGCGGAAAAAGCCCATCCAAAAAACGAAGAAATGGCGGCTATAGCCGTCCTTGCCCTTGCGGACGCGGGAAGGGACCCTGAAGCGCTCTCTCTTGCACGGGAGAAAGTCCTGAGCCTTGAATACAGGAGCGTCAGGGCGGAGGCGTTTCTCCGCGCGGGGAGCCCCGCGGGGCCGGAGGAAGAAGCGGACGGGGAGATGCTCTTTACGATTTTGCCGGAAAGCCGGAGGTATGAGGATTTTATCAAGGCCGCGGAGTTTTCCGGCGAAGAGGACTTTTACTTTGACGCCGCCCTTCTCCTTATGGAGGCGGGCGAAAACAGGAGGGCGGAAGAGCTTTTTAGCCGGCCTGGTGTTGGACAAAAATATCCCTATCCCGCGAGCCTTGCCTTCTACGATGGACAGAAGTACGCGGAATCGGATTCCCATTGGGAGCTAATCGCCTCTAGCTTCAAGATGAGGCCGCAGGCGCTTGCCCTTAGGGCCGACAGTTTTATGCGGCAGAGGCGCTGGAAGGAAAGCGAAAACTACCACGATATACTTCTGGCGCAGGTACCTCAGTATTCTGTTGTGCCGTACCTCGCGTCAAACTTTTTCCGGCACATGAAAAAACCCTGGTCGGGAGAATCTTTTTTGCGGAATAGTTTATCCGTTTTTCCGAATAATTATTTCCTGGGCCTTGATTTGGCAAAGCTCCTCACCGCCACGGGCAGAGTGGAGGAAGGCCGCGCTGCGGGCGAAAAAATTTATTCCCATTTTCTGGAGCGAGGCTCTCCGCCCGAAGCGGATGAATTTCTGGCCGCGGCGGATTCCCGTGTGCTTCTCCTTGTGCTGCAGCGCGAATCCATTCCCCTGGGCCGCTTTGTGGCCTCCCTCTGGATGCTCCACGATGAGTATTCCGCTTCCGCTGAGGCCCCTTCGATTTCCCGGCTTCTGCGCTGGCACCTTCTGTCTTTGAGCGACGCCCCCGCGCTCACAACTTTGCTTAACCAGGCAGAGGAGGACAGCTTCAGCTTGTGCTACGCGGCGGCTCTTCTGGTTTCGGAAAAAAAACTTCCCGATGCGCGGGAGACTCTTGTGCGGCAGACGAAAAAATTCCCCCAGTGCCCCGAAGGTTTTTATAATCTCGGCCTTGTTGAACAGGCTCTGGGTTTGGGTGAGAGCGCCCTTGCTTCTTTCCGCGCGGCTGAGGCTCTTTCGGAGTATGCCCAGACCACGGGCTTCGCTGAAAGCGCTTTTCTCAAAACAGTGGATGCGCTCATACGCCTTAAGCGTCTTCCCGAAGCGCACGGGCTTCTTCGGGGGTTTCTGGAGAAAAATCCAGGGCACGCCGATGCTTTGCGGTTTTTGAACGGAGTTACCTCGGAGTAATGGGTGGGGGGGGCGGAGCCCCCCTGAGCTTCATACCCGCCTGCGGCGTGTATTCCGCTACCCCCCTATACGGGGGCTCTGCCCCCGTAACGCCCCCGCCTGGAATTGCCCCGGGCGCGCGAAGCGCGCCC
>JAITGB010000220.1 GCA_031280945.1 Spirochaetales bacterium | reverse complement strand
CCGGCTCTTTTTCCCCGCTTTTTCCTGCCCTTTATGCGCCTAATCCTATTCGTAAGGAGCGACTATTTACGCTCCGTATGGTTCGATTTTTATCTTGACGCACGGCACCCCGCTGGGTTCGATTTAACTTGACGCAATGCGCCCTCTGGACACAGCCCCCGTAAAAAGGTAGTTTATACCCACCATGCTGGGCACGATTTTCAGCGTTTTTTCCGTCTTCCGCCAGCTTCTGGGCTTCGCGGAGTTTTGGTTCAGCGCCATTCTTTTTATGCTGATGTCCTCCGCCTTCTCCTCTCTGGCCGCTTTCGACAAAAGGCCGAGAAAATGAAACATAATTTGGCGCCCCGGCGCCTCGCCGGAGGAGCGGCCTGCGCAGCCGTTCTGCTTCTCGCCTCCTGCATCAACGTCCAGTCAAAAATCACGCTCGCCGCAAACGGCTCAGGGAGCATAGAGCTTGAGTATACCGTCTCCGCCTTCGCGCTTACCTGGGAAACGCAGGAGGGCAAAGAACAAATTCTCCCCCTTCCCATCACCGAAGAAGATTTCCGGCGCGCGGTCTCGGCGGTTCCCGGACTCAGCCTCCGCTCGTGGTCAGCGTCTCCCGAACCCCAGCCCCCCGGAGCCGACGGACTTCTCGTGCGGGCGGTTCTGGATTTCTCTTCTATAGAGGCGCTGGGCCGCTTCGCCTCGCGTTCCGGCGCAGCGTACCGGCTCACGCGCGAAGGCGGACGCACCATCTTCGAGCAAACCCTCGCGGCCGGCGAAGCCGCAGTGGACGCCGCGGACTTTATCAACGCGTTTTTCAAGAACAACGTCCTCAGTTTTTCCGTAACAGCTCCCTCCAACATCAGGGCAGCCGTCCCGCCGGGCGCAAAGTTTTCCGGGCGCGAAGCCGCAGTCAGCTTCCCCCTTCCCCAGCTTCTGCAAAGCCGCGAACCCCTCGTATTTCGGGTCGAGTGGTAATTTCAAAGAAAATTCGGGCGCATTTTTTCGGGCAGACCCGAAAAAACCGGGCTATCCGCTCCAATTCCTCGTCGCTCCCGTTGGTCGCTCCTGCGGGATTTCCGCTTCTATCCCTTGCGCGGCCCACGGCCCATACCCCGCCCAAAAAACACCTCTTTTTTTGAAAATTCCCGCTTTTTTGCTTGATTTATTTTTCAGTATCCCGTAAACTAATCAAGTTAGAGCAGAAAAATCACGGGTTGCACCGGAAAACCAGGCGGGTGAGCAATGGATATACAATTAAAAGAACTTATTGAAACAATTAAAAAGGAAGGCATTGATTCTGCCGATTCCAAAGCCGCGCAAATCATCGCGGAAGCGGAGGCCAAAGGCAAAGCCATAGTCGCCAGGGCGGAAGAAGAAGCCTCGCGGCTCCTTGCGGACGCGAAACGCGAAATAGCGCGCGGCGAACAATCCTCGCGGGAAGCCTTGACGCAGGCCGCGCGCGACCTCCTTCTGAGCCTCCAGAAGCGCATCACAGCGCTTTTCGACAGCGTTGTAAAGACAGAGGCGGCCGCGGCCCTCCAGGGCAAAGCTCTGGAAGACACAGTGGCCCACATCGTCAAAGCCTGGGCGGACAAAGGCGCTTCGGATATAGAAGTTCTCCTGCCCCAGGCGGAGCTTGCCAAAATCGACTCCGCGCTTCGTTCCCGTCTTGCCGAAGAACTCAAAAAAGGCGTCCAGCTCAAACCTGTTTCGCAGATTGAGGCCGGATTCCGTATCGGCGAAAAGGACGGCTCCTCGTACTATGACTTTACCGCGGACGGCGTAGCCGAAGTCCTCGCCGAGTACCTCAATCCAAAACTTGCGGAAATCATGAAGTCCGCAAACAAAGAGGTATAGAGTCTTGGCCGAATACTTTTATACCGTTTCAGCCCTGCCGCACCTCGGCCCCGACTCTCCGCCCGTACTTTCGCGGGGGGATTTTCTGGGGCTCTGCAACGTTACCCTCTCCGGCGAGGATTGGGCCGTTCTCCTTGAAGCGCGGCTCCAGAACCCCGATGCGCGGGAAACAGGCAACGCCACCCTGGACTTCTGGTTTGCCTGGGACAGGTCCCTCAGGGCGGAACTCGCAAAGCTCCGCGCCGGAAAAAAAGGCTTTGAAACGGAAAGCTACAATCAGTACGGGCTTGCCGCGCAGAGCGCGGCGGACGCCGCCCGGAGCGCCTTTGGAGAGGCTTCTCCCGCCGAAGCGGAAAAACTTCTCTTTCAGGCCCGCTGGGCCATGCTCGATGAGCTTGAATCGCGGCATATTTTCGATTTTGACAAAATCATCGTCTACTATCTCAGGCTCCAGCTTGCGGAGCTCAAACAGCAGAGGAACAAAGCTGAGGGGGAGAAGAATTTCTCGCTCCTCTACGATTCAATAGTCCAAAAAAATCCTTCTAACCCAGGCGGGGAAGCATCACAGGCAGCCGCAGTGAGGAGAGCGTAATGACTGATACAAAGGGAAAAGTAATAGGCGTCAACGGGAACATGGTTACCGTTGGCATAGAAGGCACTGTTTCCATGAACGAGGTCGCTTACATTAAAGTCGGCGGCAAAAACCTCAAAGCGGAAGTAATCCGTATCCGCTCCGACAGGCGCTCCGGCCACAGAGCCTCGGATTGGGGAAACAGCGCCGAGCTCCAGGTCTACGAAATGACGCGGGGCATACGCATAGGGGACGAGGTAGACTTTACCGGAGAGCTTCTCTCCGTGCGTCTGGGCCCCGGCCTTCTGCAGCAGATTTACGACGGCCTGCAAAACCCCCTGCCGGAGCTTGCGGAAAAGTGCGGCTTCTTCCTCGAAAGAGGGGAGTACCTCTACCCCCTGTCGCAGACCGCCAAATGGGAATTTTCCCCCTCCGTCAAGGCAGGGGACAGCGTAGAAGCCGCGGACAGCCTCGGCAGCGTTCCCGAAGGTATTTTCTCTCACCAAATCATGGTTCCCTTTAACTTTTACGATACCTACAAGGTAAAAACCATAAAACCGCAGGGTCAGTATACGGTTACCGAAACAATCGCGGAGTTGGAAGACTCCAAAGGCAAAGTTTTTCCTGTTTCCATGAACTTTGAGTGGCCGGTCAAGAGACCGGTTTCTCACTACATACAGAAACTCAAGCCCGAAAAGCCCATGGTAACCAAGAGCCGCATCATCGACACCTTCCTGCCCGTAGCCCTGGGCGGAACCTACTGTATCCCCGGCCCTTTCGGCGCCGGAAAAACAGTTCTCCAGCAGGTAACAAGCCGCAACGCGGAAGTTGACATCGTTATTATTGCCGCCTGCGGAGAACGCGCCGGAGAAGTCGTGGAAACCCTCAAAGAATTTCCCGAACTCAAAGACCCCCGCACGGGCCGCTCCCTCATGGAAAGAACCATTATCATCTGTAATACAAGCTCCATGCCGGTCGCTGCCCGCGAAGCCTCCGTATATACGGCCGTTACTCTGGCGGAATACTACAGGCAGATGGGCCTCAATATTCTTCTCCTTGCGGACTCAACGTCCCGCTGGGCGCAGGCCATGCGCGAAATGTCGGGCCGCCTTGAAGAAATTCCCGGTGAGGAAGCCTTTCCCGCGTACCTTGAATCCGTTATTGCGAGCTTCTACGAAAGGGCGGGCATTGTTCAGCTGCGAAACGGAAAAATCGGTTCCGTAACCATAGGCGGTACGGTAAGTCCCGCGGGCGGTAACTTTGAAGAACCCGTAACGCAGGCTACCCTCAAAGTCGTAGGCGCTTTCCACGGCCTTTCCCGTGAACGCTCGGACGCCCGCAAGTACCCCGCCATTCACCCCCTGGAAAGCTGGAGCAAGTACACCGGCATCATGGACAAAAAACAGACAGAATACGGCAGACAGGTTCTTTTTCAGGGAAACGACGTTGCCCAGATGATGAAGGTTGTCGGCGAAGAAGGAACAAGCACGGAAGACTACATTCTCTACCAAAAGAGCGAATTCCTTGACTCAATCTACCTCCAGCAAAACTCCTTTGACCCCATAGATTCAGCGGCTTCTGTCGAAAGGCAAAAGTATTCCTTCAGGCTTATATTTGACATTCTTTCGGCAAAACTCAACATTCCCGGCAAAGAAGAAGCGAGAACCTACTTTAACACTTTACGGCAAAACTTCCTCGACTGGAACGTTTCCGAGTGGCAGTCGGGCCAATTTAAGGAGCTTGAAAGCAGCATCCGCGGACAGCTTGCGGCAAAGAAGACCGGCGTCGAAGAGAACGCCCAGGACATCGTGAAAAATCTGGAAAATTAGGAGCGACATTCCATGCAAAAGGTATACAGTAGAATCGAAACCATAGCGGGAAACGTTATTTCCCTTACAGCCGACGATGTCCAGTACGGCGAACTTGCGGAAGTTACCTCGGCCCACGGCAAATCCCTTGCGGAAGTCATACGCCTTAACAGGAGTACGGTTTCCCTCCAGGTGTATTCAGGAACGCGGGGTATTTCCACGGGAGACGAAGTGCGTTTTCTGGGACACCCCATGCAGGTTTCCTTTTCCGATAACCTTCTGGGGAGGGTTTTCGACGGTTCCGGTAAACCCCGCGACAGGGGGAGCGCCCTTTCAGAAAACCTCATTGAGATTGGCGGGCCTTCGGTAAACCCCGCAAAGAGAATTATCCCCCGCAACATGGTGCGCACGGGTATTCCCATGATTGACCTTTTCAATACCCTTGTCGTATCGCAGAAGCTGCCGATTTTCTCCGTTTCCGGCGAACCCTACAACGAGCTTCTTGCCCGTATAGCAATGCAGGCGGAGGTAGACATTATCATTCTCGGCGGCATGGGCTTAAAGTACGATGACTACCTCTTCTTCAAGGAAACCCTGGAGTCCGGCGGAGCCATGAGCCGTTCCATCTTCTTCGTGCATACAGCATCTGACCCCATAGTTGAATGTCTCCTCGTTCCCGATATTTCCCTTGCCGTTGCCGAAAAGTTTGCCTTAAAAGGAAAAAAGGTTCTCGTTCTTCTTACGGATATGACAAACTTCTCCGATGCCATGAAGGAAATAGCCATTACAATGGAACAGGTTCCTTCAAACCGCGGCTATCCTGGAGACCTCTATAGCCAGCTTGCCTCCCGCTACGAAAAGGCCGTAGACTTTGAGGGCGCGGGCTCCATAACGGTTTTGGGCGTTACAACCATGCCCGGCGATGACGTTACCCACCCCGTACCGGACAACACGGGCTATATCACGGAAGGCCAGTATTACCTCAAAAACGGACGCATTGAACCCTTCGGCTCCCTCTCACGCCTCAAACAGCTTGTCAACAAAGACAGCCGCGAAGACCACCGCTCCCTTATGGACGGCATGATAAAGCTCTACGCGGCCTACAAGGAATCCCTGGAGAAGAAGTCCATGGGTTTCCGCATGTCCGATTGGGACAACAAGCTCCTCAAGTACGGCGTTCTTTTTGAAAAGGAAATGATGGACCTCTCGGTAAACATTCCTCTGGAACAGGCCCTTGATAACGGCTGGAAGATTTTCGCCGAATGTTTCACCAAGGAAGAAACAAACATGAGGTCGGACTTGGTAAACAAGTTCTGGCCAAAATAAGGAAGGGCCGGGTAAGATATGCCTGCAATCAAGTTCACCAAGAACGAACTGAAAAAACAGAAGGACGGCCTAAAACGCTTTGAGCGTTACCTTCCCACGCTCCAGCTTAAGAAGCAGCAGCTTCAAATGGTTATCAGAATGGTGGAGCAGCAGGAGAGGGAAAAGGGCGCGGAACTGGAAAAAACCCGCAGGAATATTGAAGGCTGGGTGGAGCTTTTCGGCGAAACGCGGGATATAGGTTCCCTCGTTAAGCTCTCCTCCCTCGAAACCGAAACCGGAAACATTGCGGGCGTTGATATTCCTGTTTTCAAGTCCATTTCTTTTGAGGATATACGCTACGATTTGTTTGAAACTCCCCTGTGGGTGGACTTTGCCGTTGAGGGCCTGAAAAAACTCATAGCCTTTAACGCGGAGGTGGAAATTCTGCGTAAACAGGTTGAGCTTTTGGGGCAGGAACTGAGGATTACAAGCCAGAGGGTAAACCTTTTTGAAAAGGTGAAAATCCCCGAAACAAAGACGAACATCAGGCGAATCCGCATCTATCTGGGAGACCAGCAGACTTCGGCTGTTGTCCGCGGCAAAATATCCAAAAAGAAGCTCGTTGTGGAGAAGGAATAGCGGTTATGATTGTACCTATGAAAAAGGTTTCGCTTGTTCTGCTTGAATCCCGCAAGACAAGGGCTTTAACCCAGCTTCGCAAGGCGGGAGTTGTTCATCTGGAGAAGGCGGGCAGGTCAAGCGAGGCTCTGGAAAGCGTAAAAGATAAAATCGCCCTCGTAGAACGCGCTCTTCTCGCGCTTCCGCAGGGAAAAGATACAAAAAAGAGCAAAGATTCAGGCCGGAGAGCGGAAGACGCTTTGAAGCTCGCGGCGGACATTAACGGTTTTGCGGAGGAGAGAAGGGTAAAACGCGAGGAGGCGGAGAAACTTACCCGCGAAATAGCCCGCCTTGCTCCCTGGGGGGACTTTAACCCCGATACCGTTCGTTTTCTTGCTTCGCGCGGGGTTTTTATCCGCCTGTACGAGCTGGGAAAAAAAGAAGCCAGGGCTTTTTCCTTTTCGGGGATTCAGTACGCTGTTTCCGAGGCAAAGGGGAAAAAGGCTGTTCTCGCTATTGCCCGCAGGGAAGAGGATTTTCCGCAGGGTTTTGAGACCGCGGCTCTTCCCGCGAAGGGGCTTTCCGAACTTGAGGCTCTTTTATCGGTACGGAAAAAGGAAGTAGAGGAGCTTTCCGCAAAAATCGCATCGTATGCGCCTTCAAAAGACGCTCTTGCGGCGGAAAAGGCACAGCTCGGCGGAGCCGAGGAGTTTGAGCAGGCCGCGGCGGACCTTGCGCCGGCTGAAGAAAAACTTGCGTATCTTACGGGCTTTGTTCCCAACACGCTGCTTGACACGCTGAAAAAAACGGCTTCCGAAGAAGGCTGGGCTCTTCTTGTTCAGGAACCTTCGCCGGACGACCTTGTTCCTACTCTTTTGAAGAATCCCAAGCCTGTGCGCCTGATTCTGCCTGTTATGAACTTTCTGGGCCTTGTTCCCGGCTACAGGGAGAGGGACATCAGTTTTTTCTTTATCCTGTTTTTCAGTATTTTTGTCGCCATGATAGTTGGAGATGCGGGGTATGCCGCTCTTTTCTTTGGGGCGGCGCTTTTCTTCGGATTAAAAACGCGGAAAAAACTCGGGTATATGCCGGACGCTTTTATCCTGTTTCTCGTTATGGGCCTGTGTACTTTTATTTGGGGCGCTCTTACGGGAAACTACTTTGGCATTGATTCTGTGGGCGGCAGGAAGATTTCAGAGATTGAGCCTTTCTCCCGCGTTATTGTGCCCTGGCTCCAGGAGCAGAAGAACGTTCAGTTTTTCTGTTTTATTCTGGCGACTGTTCACCTGTGTATAGCGCGGCTGTGGAATTTCGGGCGGGACCTTTTCCGGCCTCCGCGCATCAAGGCTTTTGTTCATATAGGGTATTTGTGCCTTCTTTTGGGGCTTTTTACCGTTGTTCTGAATATGCTGATTGACAAGGTGCAGTTTCCTGTTCCTGACTGGGCGGTTATTGCCATAGGGGTTGGCTATGTCTTTGTGCTTCTCCTCTCCCAGCAGGAGGGAAATTTTCTCAAAGGGATAGTCATGGGTTTTGCCCAGTTTATTCCCACGACTTTGGGCTGCATATCGGTTTTCGCGGATATTATTTCCTACGTGCGGCTTTTCGCTGTAGGGCTTGCGGGGCTTGCCATTGCCCAGAGTTTTAACGGTATGGCCCAGAGCGTTATGGATATGGGGCCTGTGGGTCTTGCGCCGGGGATTCTCATCATAATTCTGGGCCATACCCTCAATATGGGAATGGCGATTTTGTCTGTTGTTGTTCACGGTGTGCGGCTGAACGTTCTTGAGTTCTCCAACCATTTGGGGCTGGAGTGGAGCGGTTTTACCTATGATCCGTTTCGGGAAAAAGAGGAGGCTTCGCGGGCGTAAGGCCCGCGCCAAAATAAAATGTTGTGGAATCATTATATTTGAGCAAGGAGTGAATGTATGATAAATTCGGGATTGATTGGTTTGGCGGCTTTCATGGCTCTTGCCGCGGCGGGGTCTGCTTTTGGCGTGGGCGTTGCGGGACAG
>JAITGB010000128.1 GCA_031280945.1 Spirochaetales bacterium | reverse complement strand
TGAGAAAAATTCTCAAGTTTTTTTGACGTTTTTTTCAAAAAACGCCTTTAATGAGCTTAGAAAGAAATTAGTTTTTCTTCAAGGCATCACTACCCCTGCCCTTATAGCGTAACAAGAGCTATGTCTTTTCTCTTTTTTGTCAAAGCCTCAAGCTGGGGGCTAAAACCGCTTCGGGAAAAAAGAACGTAATGGGTACGGCGCTGGGCCCTCTTCCACTCCACACGGAGGGATTTTTCCTCAAGGCTAAAAAGAACCTCAGGCTCAAGGGGCTTTTTCGTATACTTACATTCGCAGAAAATTATATCAAAACCCTCTGAATCAAAGGCAACAATGTCGATTTCAGTATATCTGTCCCACCACCTTCCGGCCCTGTCTATTCGGAAATTCCAGGAGTAGGGTTTCTTGCCAAGTTCGGCGCGGCGCAGTTCTTCGCGGCAAATGTCCTCGTAGACAAAACTGATAAGCGCGTCCGTGAGATTTTGCCGGATTTTTTGAAGGACAATCCTTTCGCCGCCCGCTTCAATGACACCGATATTGGGATAGATAAACTTGAACCAGAACAGCATAAAGTTGTCCGTAATGCGGTACAGGCCGCGCCGCGATTTTTCGGGATGCTCTTCGGTTACGGGAACTTCCCTCTCTATGATGTCCATGCTGGTAAGCGTTGCAAGATAGCGCGTAAGCCCTGTCTGCTTTACCCCAAGAGTTGAGGCAATATCCACGAGCTTGCGTTTTCCCGCGGCTATGGTTTTTATGATAGAGAAATAGCTTCCCACCTGAACCACCTCCCGCGAAAGAAGAAAATGCGGCTCCTCGTACAAAAAGCTCATGCGCGAAAGTACGTCCTTTGCAATGGCCTCGTACACGTTTTTGTGCGCCCTGAGGGCCTCAATGTACTTGGGAACTCCTCCTGTAACAGCGTAAAAGGGAACAAGCTCGGCGGGTTTTTTCCCGGGGAAAAAGCCGCCGTAATACCGGAAGGGAATTTGCCTGAGCCGGATTTGGGCTGTCCTCCTTCCGTACAGGGGGCTGGAATACGCGAGAACCTGGCTCTCCATCATGGAGATGAAAGAGCCGCACAGTATGAGCATGATTTTCTTTCCTGAAAGCTGGGTGTCCCAGATTTTCTGCATCAGGGAAGGAAATGCCTGGTTCGCGTAACAAAGGTATTGAAACTCGTCTATGGCGATGACCTTCTTTTTTTCCGGCTCAAAAGAAAGAAAAGCCTCAAAGACAAGGCTCCAGTCTTCCACAGGAGCGCCTGCCAAAAGGGGGTTTCCCGTAAAACAGGCAATCTCTCTTCGGAGGCTGTCGCGGTTTTGGGCTTCGCCCTCTTCTGTTGCAAGAAAATAAACCCCGCCCTTGCCTTTCAGAAATTCCTGAATAAGACGGGTTTTTCCTATGCGGCGGCGGCCATACACGACAACAAAGGAGGACTCTCTTTGAAACTCTTTTTCGAGGGCGTCAAGCTCTTCTTCCCTGTCGATAATTTCCGGCGACATATAACCTCCTGTTAGTATACATAAGATTATTATACATAGGATTATAATAAATAACAACCCCCCATAGAACACAGGGCCATTGGGCCGCAAACAGCGCGAGCCTTTGGGCAGGCCGGAGCTCCCGCTCTTTACGGGGAAAATCTTCCGGTTTTGAGGTTTCTTTTTTTTTGCATTTTTTGGCTTTTCCCCCTTTGCTTTTTTGGAAAAATCCGCTATTCTGTAAAAACCAACTTTTTTGGAGGATTTTTATGAAAAGGATGCTTTCACTTTTTGCGCTTCCGGCGCTTCTTCTGTTTGCCGTCTCATGCGCCACTGTAAAAGATGATGTTATAGATGCCCATGACGGCGTTTATACTCAGGCTGAGGCAAACAAGGACTTTTCCGAGGCCTATCAAACCTACAGGAAAAACCTTAACCTGACTGGGGCTCACGGCTATACGGTTGTACGCGGCGATAGTCTTTCTTCCATAACGGAAAAACAGTACGGCGGCAAAGATTATATGTATTATTTTCCCATCATCATGCTGGCTTCTGCCGATGCTCATGTCGTTGACCCTGATTTGATTTATCCGGGTATGAAGCTGACAGTTCCCAATCTCAAGCTCAATCTGGACGACCCCGGCATCAGAAAAAACATGAAAGACTATTTCGGCGATATTGCCGACATCTACAAGCGGAAGGAAAAGCCCGCGGTTGAAACAGAACTGCGGAAAGTTGCGGACAAACTCTAGAAAACAGCGCCGTGGACGGGACTATTTCTCTTTATAGAGAGACGGCCCCTGTCCGCGGAGTTTTTTAATTTCAGGGCGGCGGAAGCAGCCTGTTATATGGTCGTTCACTATGCCTGTAGCCTGCAAGTGCGAGTACATGATGATGCTGCCCAAAAAGCGGAAGCCGCGTTTTTTGAGGTCCTGGGCCACGCGGTCTGAAAGCTCTGTTTTTGCGGGAAGTTCGGAAAGCGTTTTCCAGTTTCCGGTAATTTGTTTTCCGTTGGTAAAGCTCCAGATGTAAGCGGTAAAACTGCCGAATTCCTTTTGAATTTCCAAAAATTTTTGCGCATTGGTGATGGACGCTTCTATTTTGAGACGGTTGCGGACTATACCCGCGTCTTTGAGGAGGCGGTTTTTCTCCTTTGCGCCGTAGCGGGCTACTTTTTTGGGGTCAAAGCCGCTGTAGGCTTTGCGGTAATTTTCCCTCTTTTTCAAAATGGTGAGCCAGCTTAATCCTGCCTGCGCTGATTCGAGCACGAGAAATTCAAAGTGTTTTTTGTCCTCGTATACAGGAACTCCCCACTCCTCATCGTGGTAGGCCGTGTAGAGTTCGGAGCCTTCGCACCAGATACAGCGTTTCATGTTGAGGAGGGAAGCCTAAAACCTAAGTAAATGTTTATAGTCCCCAATTGCCGCACCGGGAAAGAATAGAAGAGTTCCGCTCTGTCCGCCTGTATCGTTCCAGGTGGGGTCGCACATATTCCATTTACCATCAAAAAACACTTGAACCCAGGCGTGAGCCCGCCATTCGCTGGAACCGGTAGCCGCGGCTAGACCCTCAATATAACGGGCTTTAATACCCATGACGCGGCAAACGGCTGTCATAAGCCGTGCGTATTCGTAGCAGATTATATGGTTGTCATTATGGTCTATGAGTCTTCCGAGTATGTCCAACGCATTCTGTGTGTTTGCGTTGTAACCATAGTCATACTCAAACGTGTCAATTATCCAGCGAAGGAGGCGTTCGGTTTTTTGCCGCCCGGTTTGCGCGTCCCCTACAATCTCCAGAGCCTTGTTTTTAAGAAAATTTCTTAGGTCCCATATACGATTGTCGTCTTTCGCGGTTATTCCAAAAGATTCGTTGTTCTGTAAATCGGCAAAGCTCCTGTCTCCGGCATACTGGTAGTACAGTTTTTCATCGTTGCCGGCGACTATATTATCCGGCAGGTTTGGTTTATCTATAATATTTTTGCCAAAAGCTATAACACAGATAGTTCCCTGCACGGCCACAGCGGCCATGTTTGCCTCATCCGGCTCTGGGCCGCGTCCGTTTGCCGCCATTTGGTGCCATTGGCCCCCTTCGTAAGGCATGAATTGTCTGAGCTGTGTCTGTAATTGAGATATGAAAGCTTCTACGGAATTGCCGTCTACTACATAGAAATAGCCTACTGAGCCGCCTGCTATATAATGCGCCTGCGTAAAACCTTTATTATATTTGTTTGTATCCCATACGCCGGCAGCGGCAAACTGCGCGGCAAGTTCCCGCACGGCAATGTAGAGCGCCTTGCTTGTTCCTAACTTCCATTCGGGGAAATACTCGTTGATTCTCTGGGCTTCCCATATCCCAATGCCTGTTGTTTCAGGGTCATTGTCATTTTGCATTATGTTGGAAAAAAGAGCGGGGCGGGTCCGCAGAAGGTTTAACCAGATTAATGCCCTGCGGTCGGTTTCGTTCAGGTAGGCTGCGTCCGCTCCCGCGTCAAGTTCCGTCCAGTTAATTTCTACAGGATAGTCGCCTGAAGAAGTGTTTCTTGCCACAGCTTTACCGGCAAAATCCTGGTAGTTTATGGCGACCGGTACGGCCGGTATTGGAACAACTGTTACGGCGGAGCTTTCGCTGGAGTCGTCTGATGCGAAGGGCTCTTTACAGGACGCCAAAAGAAACAGACAGGCGCTTAAAAAAAGCGCATTTTTTAAGAATGAAACCATAATAAGATTATAGTATAGACCTGTTTTTCGGATATAGCAAGGACAGGACTGGAAATCATTGCGGGATTTTGCGGAGCAAAATCCCGCGGGGAAGCTGGCCCGCGGGTTGGGAGGGGGCGGGGCGTTGCGGGGCGGAGCCCCGCATGGGGGGTAGCGGAATACACGCCACAGGCGGGTATGGAGCTCAGGGGGGCCTGCCCCCCTCATGATTTTTCTTGCGCTTACTCCCTTCAGTCTTCTCCGCGCTCCGCGATTTTGAGGCGGCGTTTTAATCCGTAGATGAGGCACTTTACGGCGAAGTTGCACGCGAGGATAAGGAGCGATACAAAGGCCGAGCCTTCTATGTGCATCTGCACTTCGAACTCGCTCATCATGAGGGAGACGGGTTTACTGTGGACGGTACTCAAGAAAGAGACTGCGGAAATTGTCATCATGGAGTTGACAAAAAAATAGGAGAACATTTCAAGAATGGTGCGCTGTGTCTGCGGTACGAGTACGTCCTTTATGATGTAAAACCGGGGAATCCCGAGGGTGCGGCCTACGTCTTCCAGATTGGCGTTGAGTTTTCCCAGAGAATTATAGGCCATGAGATAGGGCGAGGCCAGAAAATGCACGGCGTTGACAAGAATGAGCATGGCGAGAGTTCCGTATACGAGTGTTCCCTTGAAGAAAAGCACGTAGGACAGTCCCAGAACAAGGCCGGGAATGGCCAAGGAGGTAATGGAAATAAGGTGCAGGGCCCGCGAAGATTTTCCCGGCGTGCGCGAGGTGCAGTAGGCAATCACATACGAGAGAACGCAGCCCAGAGAGGCAACCGCAAGCGCGATTATGAGGGAATTGACAAGATACCTGTCCGCGCCCATGCGCAGGGTTTTCTCTATGTTGTGCAGCGAAAAGGATGTGTCGATGGGGTAGGCTGTTACAAAGGCAAGAACAGAAAAAGCCACCACAGGAAGGGCTATTGCCGCGCAGCTCACCGCGCAGTAGGCAAAAGATGCGGCATCGCGGAGGGTGTTTTTGGGCTTTTCCCGCGCTTTTACAACAAAGCTCTGGCTGCCTTTGTCCTGATTTGCGATGTCAAAGATAAAGGCGACAACAGCCGGAACGAGCAGAAAAGAGCCAATCACGCTTCCACGGCTAAAGTTCAAGAGCCCTATTACTTCCTGATACATGAGTACGGGAAGGGTAATAAAGCGGCCCCCAATCATGAGGGGTATGCCGTAATCCGTAAAAATAAGGGTAAAAGTCGCGAAGACCACGGAAATAAGGGGCCGTCTGAGGTAGGGAAACGTTATGGCAAAAAACTGCGAAAAGCGCGGAATCCCCAGAACCGAGGCCGCCTCATACGGAGAGCCGTCTTCGTACTTGAGAATGTCCGCGAACATCAAAAAGGCGACAGGAAAAGCGTACAAGACAGAACCTGCCACAACGCCGCCAAAACCGTAAATGGAGTGTTCAAGGCCAAAAAGCCGCGTAAGAATACCGTTTGCGCCCAGAAGCAAAATGAGGCCCATGCCTTGCGAAATTGAGGGGAGCAGCATGGGAACGGTAATGACGACGCTCAAAACTTCGCGGTAGGGCATGAGGCTGCGCACCGTACACAGGGCAAAAATATAGGCCACGACAAGGGAAATAGCGGAGGCTGTGGCTGCGGCTATGGCTGAATTAAAAAGAGCTTCCCGGAACTTGGGCAGGGCAAAAACCGTTCTGAAATCCGCAAGGCCCATGTTCGCAAGGAGAGTAATCAAGGGAAAAATAACTGTTACAAGAAGAAAGGCGGTTAAGGACAGTTTGACCACGGCGCCGCAAACCCTTGTGTTTTTGTCCCGCAAGCTCCGTAAACTCTGAGAGCTCCCCAAGCCTCCCATAAAAAACTATTCCGCCGCCTTTAGGTATTTCACAAGGGAGTTGATTTTAAGGCGCAGGTTAGCTATGACAAACTCCTCCACAAAACGGTTTGCGGGACTGCCTATTATATTTTCAGGCGTATCAAGCTGCTGAATACTGCCGTGGTCCATAACCATGATGCGGTCCGAAAGGGCAAAGGCTTCCTCCTGGTCGTGGGTAATGTAGAGCATCGTTGAATGAAACTTGCCCTGAATCCTTTTAATTTCTTCGCGCAGGGAAATTCGCGTTGCCGCGTCCAGAGCGGACATGGGTTCGTCAAAAAGAATAATGTCCGGCTTCATGGCAAGGGTGCGCGCGATGGCCACCCTCTGCTGCTGTCCGCCGGAGAGTTTGTGGGGCTTCTTGTGTATATGCTCTAAAAGCCCCACCTGGTCGATAATATCCTCGGCAACGGCCCGCGAGCGCGTTTTAAGCTCAGGGTGAAACTTCAGGGCGTACTCAACATTCCCCAGAACCGTCATGTTCTGAAAAAGGGCGTAATTCTGAAATACTATGCCCATGTTGCGCCGTGAGGGAGGAGAAGCGGTAATATCAACGCCGTCCTTGCATACACAGCCCGAAGAGGGCGCAAGAAGCCCCACAAGAATCCGCAGAATAGTCGTTTTGCCGCAGCCCGAAGGCCCCAGAATGGAAAGAAACTCACCCTCCATGACGGAAAAACTCACGCCGTGCAGAACTTCCTGCCTGCCGAAAACATGAACAAGGTTTCGGACATCGAGCTTCACATTCACTCCTTGAGTCCGCCGCCCTAATACTTCCACCTGGATAAAAGATACTCTTTGCGCTCCAAATCAAGCGAGCCCGTCATATCCGCGTAGAGAATAACCTTGGGATAGTTGTCAATGCTATTTGTCTGATTTTTGAAAATAGCCTCAGGACAGTAGAGGTCTTTGTCGTCCCGTACAACCTTCGTCATAATGAACTCAAAGACTTCCCGGACAGCAGGCTTTTCTTCCTTGCCCATGATGATGCCCATGGAGCTTGTATTGTAGGGGGCCCCGCTTCTGAAAAACGTCATATCAAAAGAAGCCTTACGGTTGTTGATGGCGTCAACCGCCGTAAGCGTCATACCCAGAGCGATTGCCGCCTCCCCCTGGAGGAGCGCGTTCACAGGCCCCGAACCGGACGAAGTAAACTGCAGCACGTTCTCCGCAAAGGCGTCGAAATAGTCAAAGGCCCTGTCCTCGCCCTTCAAATTGACAAGGCTGACAAGAAACATATATCCCGTCGCGGAACTCTTGGGATTGGGCATGGAGAGAAGCCCCTTGTACTCAGGGCTTAAGAGGTCATCGTAATCCTGCGGAGCGGAAACGCCCCGCGATTCAAGTCTCGTCCTGTCAACCGCAATCACCCCGGAGGACTTGTCCCAGGGCAGATATTTTTTGTGTTCCGGCACAAGCTCAGGCAGAAACTCCGAGGTGTCGAAATCGGACAAATCCGCCAAAATATCCTTGACCGCTTCCATGTAGCTTGTCTCCAGATTAAGCACAATATCCGCTTCCGTAGCCGTGCCCTCGGCCCTGAGTTTGGCCGCGTGGTTCCCCGTGGACAGGGTCTGAATCGTAATGGAGTAGGCGGGAAACCTCTCCCCAAGAAGCGCCCTCATGTGTTCAGTCCTGAAATCCTCGGTACTCGTATAAATGATAACCGACGTATCCTCTTTGGCAGCGCAGCCCGTCAGAAAAAAGAAAACCGCCGCGAAAACCAGCGCTATTTTTCGCATAAAAACCTCTCAAATAAAAATCTTTTACTATATGCAGTGTAATATCTCACAGGAGCAAGGTCAAGGCTGAAAGATTTGGGCGCACCCCCGCGCTTTTTTGCCTGCGGCAAAAAAGCGCGAGGTCGGGCTTTGCGGGGCTGCGCTTCGCTCCGGTTTTGCACGGAACCAAAAGTTCCGTGCAAAACTAAACCCCTCCAAGCCCTTGCGCAAGAGGACCAAAGGCCCCTCGCGCCGCCGGAAGACCGGCGGCGGAGCGTTACATTCAACCCCGCGCGCCCAGTGGGCGCGCGGCCTACACTCCCCTGCCCGCCGCTTCGCGGCGGGCAGAGCACGGCACGGCAAAGCAGACGAGAGCCCCTCTCACAGCCGCCAATACCGGAAAATCCCCCTTTTTCTTGAAATTTTTCAAAAACAGCTTGACAGGGGAATAAAACTGGTTAATACTATTCATAATGATTCCTAATAGGACTACTTTGAAAAGAGAAATAGTAAGACGTTCAACCAGCCAGCGGGAACTGGTGCTGGAAGCTATTTGTAAGGGCAACCACCTATCCGCCCGCGAAATTTTTGAAATTGTGTCCAAAAAAGCGCGTATGAGCTTCGGAACAGTCTACCGGAATTTGCAAATTCTGGTGGAAGAAGGCCGGATTATAGCGGTAGAAGCAGACCCCTCTGTACTGCGGTACGACAGAAGGCTCTCTTCCCATTACCACCTGCACTGCAAGAAATGCGGCAAAGTATTTGATATGCCCCTGTCCTATTACAACGATTTGGACAAAAATGCCGGAGGAGCAAGCGGTTTTCTCATAGAATCGCATACAATTTCCTTTAAGGGACTGTGCCCTGACTGCCAAAAGGAGGCGTAGCCGGAAGAAAGGGGAGAGGGATTTTTTTAGCTTATATTAGTAATCATTCCGATTACTTATAAGGAGTATCAGTTGGATACTTATACAAAGTCGGCGGACTTGAAACGCACGAGGAGACTGTACGATGAAAAAATGGGTTTGTGCAAAATGCGGGTATGTTCATGCGGGAGGAAGCGCTCCTGAACACTGTCCTGTATGCCATGTTCCGGCTTCGCAGTTCAAAGAAAAAACAGAGGACGGGGAAAAAAGAGTGCTGAGGTCGATTACCAAATTCGACATCCAGTACGCACACAGGTTTTTGGGTTATATTGGCGAGGCTCAGTATCTGCACGGACATACCGGAACCCTAACCATTGAAGTGGAAGGCGAGGTAAACAGCACAAATGGTTTTGTTGTGGCCTGCAACGATATTAAAAGACATGCGTGGGAATATTTGGTAAACTTTGACCACGCGATTATTTTACAAAAAGAAGACCCTATTCTTCCTGAGCTTCTGAAGGTGTATGAAGCGCAGGGAATCAAGGGGGGCTCAAAATGGAATACCTCTGTCGGCCCGGCCTTTGATACCGGGATTGCAAAAGCCTATCCTGAATGCCGTCTTGTAGTTGTCAAGAAGGTAGCAACCGTTGAGAATTTGATTGAGGTTTTCCATGCTCTCTTAAAAGATACCCTCAACATCAAGAAACTCACATTTAAGTCCGGCGACAATACCGCTTCATGTGAGTATTAAAACAGCGGGCTTTTCCGAGGCATACGTCTACCCCGCGCGAAACGCGCGGGGTAGACAGTCTTTATATGCTTAACAGGCGTAAACTATTCAGGAAAGAGACATTTTCCTGTTCCATAAACAGTGTAATTTTTCCCCACTGAGGTGAGCTGTTGAAAATACACAAACTCTTTTCGCTTATCCTGGTTCTGGGAGGCTGCGCGTATTTTGATAATGAAACCCCCGAAATTTCCGTAAAGAACAGTTCAAGCTATCCGGTAACTTTTGAGCTTGAAAACAGCATAGACGGCGAACAAACCTTGACTCCCGGAACATCGGGGGTGTACACAGCCGGCAGCGCCAAACTGGTTTATTACAAAAGCGTCCCCGGACTGCGGGTAACTCCTGTAAGCCAGACAAAAAATTTCGTAGAATTTACCGATACGCCTGCCATCACTTTACGGGTTATGAATCACTTTGCGGAAGCTGTAAATCTCAGCGCGGCGGGGTATATTGATTCGGAACCTCTGAGCGTTGCCGCAAACACTCTGGCAAGCGGAACGATTTACACAAACCGGCCTCAGTTTACCGTTGAAACAACAAGCGGTTTTCCCGCTTCATGTGAATTTGTGTACGACAAAGACCAAAATACGGTTTTTGTTACGGTAAGATAGGCCGCCGCGCCTTAAAACCCCCGCCCGCGGCTTCGCGCAAGGGACTGGTCGCAATCCCTGCGGGATTGCTGCTCGTCCATGCAGCCTGGATAGAAGCGGACAACGGGAGCGGATAGCCCCCCTCAAAAACGCGATTAGGGTCATAGCCACGTAGTGCTGGTATGTAGCGCAAAGCGCAAAAGCCCCTGGGGCGCAAGGGATTGAAGCGGAAATCCCGCAGAAGACGCGAAGCGGCTTTGAGGAATTGGAGCGAAAAGCCCGGTTTTTTGACGCGTAGCGGCAAAAAATGCGCCATAAATCTTCAAAAAAAGTAAATGCAGTAGCCCTGCCCTTTGTTTGGGCTTGGCTTGACTTTTTCCGTGAAAAATTATTTACTACCAAAAGGCCAATGGCATGAGAATTCCGCAAAAACGATTCGGTTTCGCGGGCCGCAGGCAGCGAAGCCGTTTTAAATATGGTAAAATTTTTCTCCTTTCCGCGGCGCTCGCGGCGGCGGGGCTGGGCGGGTACTGGCTCCTTGTGAATGGTCTCGCGCGTATTCCGGCTTCGGGGGCGGCTGTGCGCAAAACTGTTCTGGCCCTGTGGGAAGCGGGGGACTATCAGGAGATTATTCGTATAACCGAGGGCGAGCTTTCCCGCGAGCCCATGGACGCCTACAATCTCATTTTTAACGGTTTCGCGCATTTTTACACGGGCGCCAACCAGACGACTACCGAAGAGCGGCTGGAACATATAGACGCGGCGATTAAGTCTCTGCGCAGGGCGCGGCTTCATTCCCGGACGCCTCTTGCGGGGGAACTGGACTACGTTCTGGGCAAGGCATACTATCAAAAGGGCGAGTTTTACGCGGACTTGTCGGCGGAGTATATGGAGTCTTCGCTTGCGAGGAATTTTGTGGGGCAGGATTCCTACGAGTATTTGGGGTTCGCCTACAAGTCCCTGGGCGAATATACGCGGAGCATAGAGTTTCTGCACAAGGCTGGGGTAGAGAATCCGTCCGGCCCGCTGTTTCTTGCTCTTGCCCAGACCTATTACCAGACGGGGGACACGGGGGCTTCGCAGGACGCTCTGATGCGGGCCATAAATCTTTCGCAGGATTCATCGGTCAGCCAGAGGGCGAGGGCTCTTTTGGGCGATATTTATCTGCGAAACAAGGATTATGCAAAATCGGAGGAGCAGTTTCTGCGGATTCTTGAGGAGAATCCTCAAAGCGCGGACGCTTACTTCAATCTGGGTGAGATATATTCCAGCATGGGCGATTCTGTTAAGGCGCGGGCAAATTGGCGCCGCGCGAGGCGTATAGACCCGAACCATGCCGGCGCGCTGAAGCGTTTATAGGAGGACGTATGGGATTGACTAGTATTTTTAACGCCTTTTCAACAGACCTGGGAATAGATTTGGGTACCTGTAATACCCTTATTTATATAAAAGGGAAAGGCATCGCCATTAACGAGCCGTCGGTTGTTGCTGTTGAAAGAGGCACAAAAAAGGTTGTCGCCGTGGGGGCTGAGGCAAAAAGAATGCTCTGGAAAACTCCGGGGGACATCATCGCCATAAGGCCCCTCAGGGACGGGGTGATTGCGGATTTGGAAACCACGGAAAAGCTCATCCGCTATTTTATTTCGCGGGTTATTCCGCGGAGGTGGCTGGTAAAGCCCCGTATGGTTATAGGGGTGCCGTCCTGCATTACCGAGGTGGAGCGCCGCGCTGTTGAGGAATGCGCTCTTACCGCGGGAGCGCGGGAGGTCAAGGTTATAGATGAGTCCCTGGCCGCGGCCATAGGCGCGGGAATTCCGATTTTTGAGCCTGCGGGCCACATGGTCTGCGATATTGGGGGCGGGACGAGTGAGATTTCCGTTATTTCTCTGGGGGGTATGGTTGTTACCAACGCTATACGCCTGGGCGGGGACGAGTTTGACGAGGCTATTATCCGGCATGTTCGGACTGTCCATAACCTTATTATAGGGGAGCAGACGGCGGAGAATCTCAAGGTTACGATTGGCAACGCTTCTCCCGATAAAAGAATAGAAAAGATGGAAATCAAGGGAACGGACGCTATTACGGGGCTTCCCCGGCGGCTTGAGATTGATTCCGTTGAGGTGCGTGAGGCCCTACAGGAACCCATTAACGTTGTTGTGGACGAGATAAAACGGACTTTGGGGCAGACGCCGCCGGAACTTGCGGCGGACATAGTGGAACACGGTATTGTCATGACGGGCGGGGGTTCGCTCCTCAAGGGTTTTCCGAAGCTCATCTCAAAGGAAACCGGGGTTCCGGCTTTTCTCGCGGAAGACCCTCTCAACTGTGTTGCTCTGGGCGCGGGTATGTACTTTGACTACGCAAAAGGCATGAATAACAGCCGGAACATCTATTCTAGTCTTAATGCATAGCGGGGCTGGGTTTTCATGCTGGGCAAGAAGTTTATTGTACATCACAGGGCGGGTTCGCTTCTGACTCTGTATTGCCTTATATGCTTTGTGTGTCTTGCCTTTTCAAGCCGGAGTTTTGTGCTGAGGCCCAGAGACCTGGGGCTCTCGGTTTTTTCCTTTTTTCAGGAGGGTTTGTCTTCCGCGGGGTCTTTTTTCACGGAAACGGTTGATTCAATCCGCGTTCTGGGCGAGATGAAGAAGGACTACGAGGCCGCCCTTGAAAAGCTCCAGCGCTACGAGCAGGTGGAAATGGACCTTCTGGTTTTGCGCGAGGAAAACCGCAGGTTAAGCGAGGCTCTTGCCTTTTCCGGCGGCATGACTTTCAGCAATATTCCGGCAAAAATCATAGGTAAAGACCCCCAAAACTATCACTCAACAATAACCCTCAACAAGGGGAGCCTCGCGGGCGTGGAAAAAGACATGAGCGTTGTGGGCATACAGAGCGGGCATCAGGGCCTTGTGGGGAAAATTACGCGGGTGGGGCTGTCCGCTTCAATTTTGCAGCCCATTTTCGACCCCAATTCTTTTGTCGCGGCGCGGCTTTTATCTTCGCGCTACGAGGGTCTTGTAAACGGTTTGGGGGCGGACACTATCCTTATGCGCTACGTCAAGCGCTACGCACGGCCGGAAATCCACTACGGGGATGTTGTTGTAACTTCGGGAATGGGAACTTCGATTTTTCCTTCGGGAATTGAAATCGGTTCCGTCAAGAGCATTTCCGCGCGGAGCTACGATACGTCTTTGGAGCTTGAAATCGAGCCTGTCATTGATTTTTCCCGCATAGAGTACGTGTATATACTTAAACCTGAGGCGGCGGAGAAGGACAAAGAACTGGACGGGGCAGGGGAGAGCGGCGCGCCCGGGGAGACGGGCGAATAATGCGTCTTTTCCTCGCTCTTGTGTTTACCTGCGGTTTTGTTCTTCTCCAGAGTACGGCTTTTATGCATAAACTGGCCTTTAGCGGCGTTGTTCCTGACCTTTCCCTGATTGCGGTTATTTTTCTTGCAAACAGAAACGGGCGGATTATGGGAGAGACTGCGGGTTTTGCGGGCGGTCTTGTGGAAGATTTTTTGAGCCTCGCTCCTTTGGGGTTTCACGCTCTTGTAAAAACACTTATAGGTTTTTTCGTGGGCGGAACCTGCGGTCTTGTTTTTACGGGTTCCCTTTTTCTGCCCATGCTGATGACGGGAGCCGCCACCCTTGTCAAGTGCTTTCTCTCCATGCTTCTCCTTATGATAAGCGGGGGTTCATCCGCGAGCGGTTTTTTTTCCTGGGCAACCCTTATCGAGATGGGCTACACTATGCTTCTCACGCCTTTTCTCTTTGCCTTTCTGGGTTTCTTTAAATTTCTTTCGCCGGGAACAAGAGGATAATGTCTACAAGCGGGCTGACGGGCAGCAGGGATACTCCCTTATCCAAAATCAGGATTTACGCTTTCGGGGTTGTTGTAGCGGCTGTTTTTTTCGTGTATTCGGTTCACCTCTTTAACCTCCAGGTAGTCAACGAGGAGCTGTACCAGAGCCGCGCGACTCAGGTTACCCAGAGAAGTATTCCCATTTACGCCCAGCGCGGTGAGATTTTCGACCGGAGCTACGATACGCCTGTTGTTTCCAACATAGATTCCTTTGCTGTGGATATTATTCCTGGGGAGGTGCCGGAGGAGCGCAGGACGGATGTGTACCGGAGGCTGGCAGGCTATCTGGGGATTTCAGAGGAAGAAATGCGGCGCAGGCTTCCTCCTTCCTACGCAGGGCTGTATCAGCCTGTTGAGGTAAAAAGCGGTCTGTCTCTGGAGACCATTACCTACCTTGCCGAACACCTTGAAGATTTTCCCGGCGTTACCTGGAGAAGTAAGCCCATCCGTAACTACGTGGAAAAGGAGAGCCTTGCCCATGTTTTGGGCTACGTGGGGGACATAACCAAGGAAGAGCTTCAGATTCTCTATAATCAGGGGTACTCAAACGGTTCTGTTTTGGGCAAGAGCGGTATAGAAAAACAGTACGACCTGATTTTAAGGGGGCAGGACGGAAAGGAGTTCCGCACCGTTGATGTTCGCGGCAGGAAAGTAGGGGAGGCCCTTGTTGACGAAGTGCCTCCTGTTTTGGGCAAGAATATAGTCCTTACAATCGATAGAAACATTCAGAAGCTCTGCGAAAAAGCCCTGGGGTCCCGCATAGGAACTGTTCTTGTAACAAAGCCATCTACGGGCGAAGTTCTGGCCCTTGTTTCCTACCCTTCGTTTGACCCCAACCTTTTTTACACTGCTGATACTGCCGATGCTTTCCGCCGGCTTTCGCTGAACACGTCCTTTCCTTTTTTGAACAGGGCCATACAGTCGCAGTATGTTCCGGCCTCGACCTACAAAATAATTCTCACAACGGCCATTCTTGAAGACGAGGTTGTTTCTCCTTCAAAGACTGTGTTCTGTCCGGGGTACTACAATTACGGGGACAGGGTTTTTCGCTGTCATAAGCATAACGGACATGGAAGCCTCGCGCTTTTTTCGGGGCTTGCCGAATCCTGCGACGTGTATTACTACACAATGGGGGCGGAATACCTGGGTATAGACAGAATTGTTGATTTTTCCCGAAGGTTCGGTTTGGGAGAGTTAACGGGCATAGATATTCCGGGTGAGATTCCCGGAACCCTCCCCAGTCCGGCATGGAAAACAAAGACCTACAATGCCCGCTGGGTCGGCGGAGACACGGTTAATATGTCCATTGGGCAGGGCTATCTGGGGGTAACGCCCATTCAGATGGCTAACGCTGTGTCCATGATTGTCAACAAGGGGACGGTTTATAAGCCTCATATTCTCAAGGAAATCCGCGACCCCCAGACGGGCGAGCTTCTGGAGAGAATAGAGCCGGAAATACTCGCGGCGGCGGCAGTCAGACCCTCAACCTTTGAGGCTGCCGGCAGCGCCATGAGGCAGGTTATAACGAACGGAACCGCGAGGGTTGTTATCACCACAAAGGCGGTTAATTCTGCGGGCAAGACGGGAACGGGTGAAGTGGGAATGGAAGACCACTGGCATAGCTGGTTTGTCGCCAACGCCCCCTATGACGCGCCGCCGGAGGAGCAGATTGTTCTTGTTGTTCTTGTTGAGGCCGCAAACGACTGGGAATGGTGGGCCCCCAAGGCGGCGAACATCATTCTGCACGGTATTTTTTCCAAAATGAACTATGAGGAGGTGCGCTCTACACTCTCAACATGGTATCTGCCTCTGCAGGCTCTGCCCCAGGAAGTGCAGGAAGTACGATGAAAGGACAGTCCGTTTTTGCCTTTGACATACTGCTCTTTGTGTCCACTCTTATCCTTGTTACCCTGGGAATAGCTTTTATCTATTCCAGCGGAATCACCTCTTCGGGAGAGGTGATTTCAACCGAACACATAAAGCAGACAATATGGGCCATAACGGGCGTGGGCCTTCTGGTCTTTTTTGCTTCCTTCGATTACATGACACTGCGCAGATGGTCTCTCAGGGTCTATCTTGTTTTCATCTGCCTTCTTGTTCTTACCCTGTTTCTGGGCCGCGTAGTGAATTATTCAAAATCCTGGATTGGAATCTGGGAGCTGGGCATACAGCCTTCGGAGTTCTGCAAAGTCGCCATGATTGTGCAGCTTGCCCATGTTCTGGACAAGAAAAACACGCAGTTAAGAGACCTGAAGTTTTTTGCCCTTTTTTTCGGCATTGCCGCTCTTCCCATGCTGCTCATCCTCATACAGCCTGATTTGGGAACGGCCCTTGTTTTTATACCTGTTTCTATTGTTATGTTTTTTATCGCGGGGGCCAAAACCCGCCATATAGCGTTTGTTGTTCTTGCGGGACTTCTCATGATTTTCTTTACGATTCTCCCGTACTACGGTATGTATTTTGGCGGCGGTAACGCCTCCGCCATGAGCCTTTTTACCGATAAAACCCTTTCGCTGTATCTCATTGGGGCTGTTTTTATGGTATGCGCTCTTTCGTGTGCGGGGTTGTTTTTTTCAAAGAAGAATTACTTTTACTGGTTCTTTTATTTTTCCCTGCTTCTGTTTTTCGCTCTTGCCGGTTCCTTTGCCGCAAGAAGCGTACTCAAAGAGTACCAGATTATGCGGCTTGTTGTTTTTATTGACCCGAACATAGACCCCAAAGGCGCGGGCTGGAATATCATTCAGTCCATGAACGCCATAGGTTCCGGCGGCCTGTGGGGAAAAGGGTTTCTGAAAGGGACGCAGAGCCATTACAGGTATATTCCCCAGCAGAGTACGGATTTTATCTTTTCAATCCTCTCCGAAGAGTGGGGTTTTGCGGGATGCCTTCTGGTTTTTGTCCTGTTTTTTATCATTATCGTGCGGGGACTGTTTATTATCAGAACGAGCCAGGACCGTTTCGCCGCCATTGCCGCAACGGGAATTGTTACGATGATATTTTTCCACTTTGCCGTAAACGTGGGCATGGCCATAGGGCTTATGCCCATAACAGGGATTCCCCTCTTTTTTCTGTCCTACGGAGGCTCGTCCCTGTGGTCTGTTCTCATAAGCATTGGCCTCTTGATGAGTTTCTATATCCGGCGTTTCAAGGTATAAGAAATGCTCATCAGGCCCGAAAAAGATTTAGGCCAGGTTCTGCGCCGCGTTGAGAACCCCGCCCGCTATGTGGGAGGCGAGTTCGGCAGCCTGTGCCGCGGAGGGGGGATGCGGTGCGCCGTGTGTTTTCCCGACCTCTACGAAATCGGTATGTCCAACCAGGCTGTTGCTGTTCTCTACGGTATGCTCAATTCACTGGAGGGTATTTCCTGCGACAGGGTTTTTTGTCCGGCTGAGGACTTTGAGAAAGAGCTTGAGGCCGCGAATGTTCCTCTGTACGGACTGGAAAGCGGACTGGCTTTATGCGAATTCGATATTGTGGCCTTTACTCTGGGATACGAGCTGTGCGCAAGCAATGTGCTGACCATGCTGC
>JAITGB010000072.1 GCA_031280945.1 Spirochaetales bacterium | reverse complement strand
TCCTCCATAAGCCGCGCGCTCAACCCCTACACTGATTTTCAGGCTTTTCTCGACTGCGCGGGCCTGCCGGAGCTTCGCATCATTATTTCCAACACCACAGAAGCCGGCATCGCCTACAGAGGCGGCGAAAAACCCGAAGACTCACCGCCCGCATCTTTTCCCGGCAAGATGACGCGCTTTCTCTACGAACGGTTTTCGCGTTTTTCCGGCGACACGGCAAAGGGCCTCATCATGCTTCCCTGCGAACTCATAGACAGAAACGGCGACAACCTCAAACGCATTGTTTTTGACCTCGCAGAGGAATGGAAACTGGGCAGCAGCTTCCTCCAGTGGCTCTCCGAAGCGAATATTTTTTGCAATACCCTTGTTGACAGCATCATGACAGGCTTTCCCAAAGACGAAATCGCACGCCTCTGGGCAGAGGCAGGCTACGAAGACACCCTCTACGACACAGGAGAACTCTTCCGCCTCTGGGTCATCGAAGGCCCCGAAAACGTACAGGACGAATTCCCCCTCCACAGGGCAGGCATGAACGTTGTCTGGACCCGCGACATGACCCCCTACCGCACCCGCAAAGTACGCATCTTAAACGGAGCGCACACCATGACAGTCATGGGCGCGTACCTCGGCGGAAAAAACACCGTAGGCGAATGCATGGCAGACCCCCTCATCGCCGGCTGGATGCGAAAAACCCTCCGCGAAGAAATCATCCCCGTACTCAGCCTCCCGAAAAAAGAACTTGAAGATTTCGCCAGCGAAGTCCTCCAGCGTTTCGCCAACCCCTACATCCAGCACTACCTCCTGTCCATCGCCCTCAACTCCGCCGCCAAGTTCAAAGCCCGCGTCCTACCCACCATAAAAGAATACTGCGCCTTGCGCCGCTCACCTCCCCCAGGACTATCCTGGGCCCTGGCCGCCTTCATCGCCTTTTACCAGGGCCGCGAAATGCAGGGCGGCGCCCTCACAGGACACCGCAGCCCCGCGCCCCCCCAATCAGGCGAAGACTACCCCATCAAGGACGACGCCGATGTCCTCGAATTCTTCCGCGCCCTCTGGAACAGCCCCGAAGGCACGTCCCCCCCCGCCGCAGTGCGGGCCGTCCTCACAAACCCCCGCCTCTGGGACGAAGACCTCACCGCCCTCCCCGGCTTTGAAGAAAGCGTACAGCGCGCCTACGCCGCCATTCTCGAAAAAGGCAGCCTCGCCGCTCTTGCGGACACGATGAAATGACACAAGCATCCCCAGAATTTTTTGGGCGCCTTTTTTGGGCCTTTGGCCCAAAAAACCGGGCTTTGCGGGGCTTCGGTATTTGCGCTTCGCGCAAATACACGCTGCGCGTCCCCTCCAATCCCTTGCGCTATTACCCTGCACAATTTTGCTCCGCAAAATTGTGCAGGGCCCAGGGCCTATCCCCCGGGCGCTCCGCGCCCGGCCACACCCCCTCACCGCCGGGCGGCGCACACCCGGAAACCCCCACAGTTCCCCCTACTCCCCGCGCCCAAAATTCACCCCCCCGCAAAAACCCCGTCCTCATGGGCATGAAACACTGCGGCAAAACCACCCTCGGACGAATACTCGCTTCGAGGCTCCGCCTCAACTTTACCGACCTTGACGCCCTCATCGAAGAAACAGCCTCCCGCGAAAAAGGCAAACCCGTTACCGTGCGCGAAATCTATAAAGAAGGCGGCAAAGAGGCATTCGAGGCCGCCGAAAAAACCGCCCTCCTCCACCTCGCGCAGCATTTTCAGGCGGGAAAACAGCTTGTCCTCGCCCTGGGCGGCGGCTCCATCGAAAACACAGAAGCCTTTTCCGCTCTTGCTGAAAGGGCCTTCCTCATATATCTTGAAGAAGACGAAAAAACGCTTTTCCGGCGCATCACGGCGAAGGGCCTTCCCCCCTTTCTGGAAGGCCCAAATCCCAGAGAAACCTTTCACAGGCTCTACGAAAAAAGAACCGCCCTGTACCGCGAAAAAGCCCACTACACCCTGAACCTGCGCGGACTCACCCCCGAAGAAACGCTTGAAAAGCTCCTCGCCCACGATTTTTTCACAGGGCTTTTACCTTAAGGAGAAAAGAATGCCCGCCAACACATTCGGAGAAATCTTTCGCGTTACAACCTTCGGAGAATCCCACGGCAAAGCCGTGGGAGCTGTCATTGACGGCGCCGCGCCGGGCATAGAGCTCTGCGAAGAAGACATACAAAAAGAACTCGACCGCCGAAAACCCGGAAGCCCCGGCGCGGCCTCAAGCCCCCGCCAGGAAGATGACGCAGTACACATACTCTCCGGCGTTTTTGAAGGAAAAACAACAGGCACTCCCCTCCTCCTTCTTATATACAACAAAGACACCCGTCCCTCCGACTACGACGATATAAAAGAACTTTTCCGGCCCGGACACGCCGACTACACCTACCTCAAAAAATACGGCCTGCGGGATTACAGGGGGTCGGGACGGGCTTCGGGCAGGGAAACAGCCGGACGGGTTGCCGCCGGAGCCGTAGCAAAAAAAATTCTCACCCAAAGGGGCATTCATATCCTTACCTACACACTGCGGGCGGCAGGCGTAAGCTGCAAGAGCCTTAACCCCAGAGCAATCGAAGAAAACCCCTTCCGCGCCTGCGACAACGAAGCCGCCCGCGAAATGACCGCCCGCGCCCAGAAGCTCCGCGAGGAGGGCGACAGCGCGGGCGGCATCATAGAATGCAGGGTAGCCGGCCTTCCCCCCGGTTTGGGCGAACCCGTCTTTGATAAACTTGACGCGGAAATAGCCCGCGCCATGCTCTCGCTGGGAGGGGTAAAAGGAATCGAGTTCGGCGCGGGCTTCGCCGCCGCCGACATGAAAGGAAGCGAACACAACGACGCCATGGGAAATGAAGGTTTTCTCTCCAACAACGCGGGCGGAATTCTCGGCGGCATCTCAACAGGACAGGAGCTTGTATTCCGCATAGCAGTCAAGCCCGTACCCTCAATAGCCAAACCCCAAAAAACACTCACCATTCACGGCGAAGAAAAAGAAATCCGCGTTACAGGCCGCCACGACATCTGCATCTGCCCGCGCCTCGTCCCCGTTGTGCAGGCCATGACCGCCATCGTTCTTGAAGACCTTTATAAGCGCCAGGAAGCGGGAAAAGCGTAGCGTCTCCCCACCCTTACAAATTGTCAATGCTATTGACAATTTGTAAGGCCCTCCCGCTCTCGCAAAAACCAGCCAATCCCTACTTTTCCTTCCCTTACAGATTGTCAATGCCATTGACAATCTGTAAAACCTTCCGTATTCTTATTTTTATGATTAACCGTGCAGCCGAAAAAACCCTGCGCCGCTATTCCAAAGGTTTTCCCGTTATCTGCATTGCGGGCCCTCGCCAATCTGGTAAAACAACTCTTGCCAGAAAAGCCTTTCCGGAAAAGCCTTACGTTTCTCTGGAAGACCCGGATATCGCTCACTTTGTACGGACAGACCCCAAGGGGTTTTTCGCCGCATACCCCAAGGGCCTCATTCTTGACGAAGCCCAATATGTGCCGGAAATCTTTCTCTGGCTAAAAACCGTGGTTGACGAGAACCCTTCGCCGGGAAAGTACATTATTACAGGTTCACAGCAGTTTCACCTTTTAAGCAGCATAAGCGAATCTCTTGCTGGACGGGCGGCTCTTCTTACCCTTTTGCCCTTTACTGTGGAGGAACTCAAAAAAGGCGGACATGAATTTCCAGACCCCTTTTCGCTCATGCTGCAGGGGCTTTATCCGCCGCTGTACGACAGAGAGGTTTCTCCGCTTGATTGGTATTCCCAGTATCTTTCCCTGTATGTGGAAAGGGGTAGCCGCTCCCTACGCAATATAAAAGACCTGGGAGCTTTTCAGCTTTTCGTAAAAATGTGCGCTTCCCGCACGGGGCAGCATCTTAATCTCAGCGCTATGGCTTCGGACTGCGGCATAACGCACAATACGGCGAAGGCATGGATTTCGGTTCTGGAAACAAGCTGTATCATCTACCTCCTCAAACCCTACCACCGTAATTACGGTAAACGCCTCGTTAAATCGCCCAAGCTTCATTTTCTTGACCCTGGTCTTGCGTGCAGGCTTTTGAACATCAGAACACGGCAGCAGCTTTTTCTGCACCCTCTCCGGGGAAACCTATTTGAATCCTTTATCGTTTCGGAGATTTTGAAACACCGCCTTAATGCCGGCCTTCCTCCCGGCCTGTATACATGGCGGGACAACACGGGAAACGAAATTGACGCGCTTATAGAAGACGCAAGCCTTACCGCGATAGAAATAAAATCGGGGCAGACCATAATCCCCGGTATCACCGGAGGGCTAAAAAAGTGGCTTGGCTTTGCGGAGAAAACTTCTTCAATCGGCGAGCCGGAAGTTAAAAGGAAAAACTGCTGCCTCATATACTCTGGCGGCGCCAGCCTTTCCCAGGAAGGCATCCGTATTACAAGCTGGGACAGGACAGCGGCCATAGCCCTGCCGCGTTAATGTCCGCCTGAGGCAAAAATTTCTTTAAGAACGGTAAAACGAAAAACTTTACAGATTGTCAATTCCATTGACAATCTGTAAGGCCCTCACCTCTCCCTATTCAACAGGAGAAAAATCCGTCTTGCCCACGCCGCACAGGGGGCAGAGCCACGAATCGGGAATATCCTCAAAAGCCGTACCCGCCGCTATGCCGGAATCAGGGTCTCCCTCCGCGGGGTCGTAAATATAACCGCAGACATTGCACACGTATTTTTTCATTGTGTCCTCCTTGAAAGACTTTTTATATACCCAGTATGCTCTTTTTTGATAAAAAAATCCAGCCTGAAAAAGCCGGACGTAAAAAACCTATATATCCACGCCGGATGAATCTTTTCCCAGGTAAATGAGGGGCAGGCTCACGAGGGTAACGGCAAACTTAACCGCAAGGTTCACAAGGAAAATATCCAGCACAGCGGCCCAGGGCAGGGCAAAGGCAAAAGCCCCCACAGCGAAAAGGGCGTTGTCAACGGGTACGCTCACCGAATTACTTGAAAGTACGCGGAGCCATTTTTTTCTATCCCCAAGGCGGCGGACAGCCGCGCTGTAGACCTCCGTGTCCGCAAGCTCGCTCAAAACCTCCGCGGCTATGGAAGCAATAACAATGCGCCACACAGGGCTGAAAATGGCGCTAAATTCCGCGCCCAGGCCCCAGGAAGGGTCGTCCTGAACGCGGCTCACAAGCCACATATACAGGGCCATAAAAAGATTAATTCCCGCGGCTGTAACAATAAGCGTCCGCGCCGCCCTCTTTCCGAGGCTCTTGTGGACGAGGTCGCGCAGGGTAAAGGTAACAGGATACACAAAGGTTCCCATATCAACCGAAAAACCCGCGACAATACCAATTTTGAGGCTTGCAATATCGGCCAGCATCTGCGCCGCAAGGTAAGAAGCGACAAGAACAACAGG
>JAITGB010000056.1 GCA_031280945.1 Spirochaetales bacterium | reverse complement strand
TGTCTTTCGGCGGTGGCCGCGGGTAGGGAAAAAAACGCGGGGGCTTTTCTTGTGCCGCGCCGCAACCTGCGGGAGGCTCGCTCGTCGGGCGAAGAGAGGATTTTCGGCGTGAGCTCTTTGAGGGAGGCCGTGAATCTTCTCCGCCTCTACTCCGAGGGGAAGGCTGTGCCGGAGGTCTTGTCTCCTGAGGCGGGGGACGCGGAGGAGGCCCTGTCCTTCGATGATATTGCGGGCCTTGATTTTTTGAAGAGGGCTTCGGAGGTTGCGGCGGCGGGGAGGCACAATGTGCTTTTTTTTGGCCCTCCGGGTTCGGGGAAAACAATGGCGGCCCTGCGTATTCCTTCGATTTTGCCGCCTCTTTCGCGGAAGGAGGCTCTGGAGGTAACGCGCATACATTCCCTTGCGGGGCTTCTTCCACCGGATTCGGGTCTCCTGAAAAACAGGCCCTTCCGCACTCCGCACCACAGCGCGTCCCTGGAGGGCCTCATAGGAGGGGGAAGGGCCCTGCAGCCCGGAGAAATTTCTCTTGCGCACTGCGGGGTGCTTTTTCTGGACGAGAGCCCGGAGTTCAGACGAAACACAATTCAGAGTCTCCGCGAACCCCTGGAGGCGGGCAGGGTTTCTCTTGTGCGGGCGGGCCTGCGAACGGTTTTTCCTTCCGACTTTCAGCTTGTCCTTGCGGCGAACCCCTGTCCCTGCGGAAATCTGGGCAGGGAAGACAAGGTGTGTCTGTGCGCCCAGGATGCTGTTTTCCGTTACTGGCGCAAGCTGGGAGGAGCTCTCCTTGACAGGGTGGATATTCGTTTTCCCCTTGCGCCGCCGGGCATAGACCTTGTGGGCAAGGATTCGGGCATGAGCGCGGCCAAAATGAAAGAGAGAGTTTTCAGCGCTGTTGCGATTCAGGCCCGGCGGGGGGAGAATCAGGCTTCGCTGTGGAATTCGCGGCTCTCTCCCGCCCAGGTGCGGGCCCACTGCTCTCTTTCTCCGGCTCTTGAGGAAATTCTTAAAAACGCGGGCCGCAAGCTCCAGCTTTCCAGCAGGGCTGTTGTTTCGGTTCTCAAGGTCTCGCGTACCATAGCCGACCTTGCGGGAGCCCACACCATTGAAAAAGAGCATCTCCTTGAGGCCATTCAGTACAGGAGGTATGGGGACGGGGATTTTCTGTGGAACGCGGGCAGATAAGAAAATGGGGGCTTTTTTCCGGTGTATTCTTCCTCCAAAAATGCCGAAACTTGAAAGGCATGAAAAGGTTTTTCTCCTGCGCGGGCCTTATACTTCTCCTTCTTATTTTTCCCGTAACGGCGGCGGATGTTCCTTCGCGGGCTCCTGCCCTGATTTGGGCCGCGCGCTACAACCTCATTCCCCTTGCCACAGCAATGCTGGCGCGGGGAACTGCGGTCAACGAGAGGGACCTTATGCAGAATACTCCCCTGCACTGGGCGGTAAAACATCCTGAAATGCTGCAATTCCTTATTGAAAACGGGGCGGACGTAAACGCCGTAAACTTTTTGGGCGAAACTCCCCTGCATTTGGCTGTGGCGGACAAACGGTCGGTTGAGATTCTTCTCAAAAGCGGGGCCGACAAAAAGCGGCAGACCCTTTTGGGGAGAACTGCCGCGGACTACTGTATGGACCGGGGCCCGGGAAGAAGAAACCTCGAAGTTATGATGCTTTTATACGCGGAATAAGCCGCGCTGTCCCTGCGAAAAAGCAAAAAGGAATAATTCGTACTCTTGCGCGCTGCGTGTTTTTGGGGTAGTATGCGCACATGGAATGGAGAGCGAGTCATATTCTGGTGAAGGACAGGGGTCTTGCGGCTGAGATTTTGAAAAAGGTGAAGCAGGGGGGGAGCTTTGAGGCTTTGGCGCGGGAGTTTTCTACGTGTCCGAGCAGGTCGAGCGGGGGGGATTTGGGGTGGTTTGGGCCAGGCAAGATGGTGGGGGCTTTTGAGGAGGCTGTGAAGCGTTTGGGCGGGGGCTCGGTGAGCGATGTTGTCTCTACGCAGTTTGGGTATCATATTATAAAAAAGACGGGTCAGCGGGCGGAGGGGTAGTTTGCCTGATATTTTTGCCTATCTGAGCGGGTATATCAGTTTTTTTCCTTTGGTTGCTTTTGTGTGTCTTCTTCTTGCGGGCTTGAATGTGCCTATGTCGGAGGACCTCATTATTATTACGGGGGCTCTTCTGTGCGAGAAGGATTCCTCTATTTTGGCTCCGACTTTGGCGGCTTTGTACGCGGGGGTCATTATCAGCGATTTTATGGTGTTCTGGATTGGGACGCGGATTCGCCGGGGTGTGTCGAAGAGCAAAATTATTTCGCGTGTGCTTACTCCGGTGAAGCTGCACAGGATGCGCCGCTATCTGGACAGGTTCGGGATTTTTACTTTTATTGTGTGCCGTTTTATTCCTTTTGGCGTGCGCAATACTTTGTTTATGGCTTCGGGGATTTTGCGTTTGCGCGCGCGTGTTTTTGCGCTCTACGATATTACGGCTGCGGCGATTAGCGTGAATACGCTTTTTTTTCTTGTGTATTTTCTGGGGGAGGATATTCAGAAGCCTTTCAAGACTGCGGGAAAGGTTCTTTTTTTTGTGCTTGCCTCTACTGTGGTTGTTATTGTGTTTCGTCTGGTGTCGGGCTGGCGGAAGGCTCACCGCAGGAGGGCGCTGTCCCAGCCGGGGGCGGGGCCGGGGGGGCTTTCCGATGCTGCTGGGGCGCCGTGTAAGGGGGCTCCGCATGATGACGGGAAGGGAGAGCCTTGAGTGAAACCGCGCTCTTCGTCTCTTGTTATTGACCCTGCCTGGTTTCGCTCCGACGCGGTAAGCTCTGATGTTCTTGCTTTTAACGAGAGGCTTTTGCGTCTTATGGAGGAGGAGCCTCCTGTGGATGAGGTTTCGCCACAGCTGTCGCGGCGTATCAGGGAGGAGGGGACGCCCCGTACGGGGAGGCTGGTTTTTTCGCCTTCTGCTGTAGAGAGGTCTATTCCGGGGCCCCGTGGGGAGATTCCTCTGCGGATTTTTTTTCCTTCGGAAATCCGGGGGGCGTACCTGCATTTCCACGGGGGCGGCTGGGTTTTGGGGAGCGCCCGGCATCAGGATTCCTACCTTGAGGCTCTTGCGAAAAAAATTGGGTGTGTTGTTATCAGCGTTGAGTACGCTCTTGCGCCGGAGCATCCTTATCCTGCGGCTCCTGATGACTGCGAGGCTGCGGCCCAGTGGCTTATCGAGAACTCGCGCCGTGAGTTTGGGACGCAGAGGCTTCTTGTTGGGGGTGAGTCTGCGGGGGCCCAGCTTGCTGTTGGTACGCTTCTTCGCCTGAAAAACTCACGGGCTGCGGTGTGTGGGGCTGGCGCGGCTGGCGCTGGAGGGGAGGCGGGGACGGGGTTTGCGGGGGCGAATCTTTCCTATGGGGTGTACGATTTGACGGGTACTCCGAGCATGAGAAATTGGGGGAAACGCCGTCTTGTTTTGAATACTCCTGTTATGTTCTGGTTCGCGGAGCAGTTTGTGCCTTCTTCCCTGCGGGGAGACCCTGATGTTTCGCCTCTTTTTGCCTCCTCCGAGGCTCTTGCGGGGCTTCCTCCAGCGCTTTTTACTGTGGGTACGTTTGACCTTCTTTTGGACGATAGTCTTTTTATGGCTTCGCGCTGGACTGCGGCGGGTAGTCATGCGGAGCTTGCGGTGTACCCGGGCGGGGTTCATGGTTTTGTTCTTTTGAATTATTCTCTGGGCAAAAAGGCGCGCGAGAGGGCGGAGGAGTTTTTGGAGGCGTGTCTTGCGGGGGGCGTTTAAGGCTATATGAATATTTTAAGAACGCAAGAAAACCTCTTGATAAATGGAAAAGCTCACGATATTTTGTAATTATGAAGCAGAGTTTATCTGTACTGGATAAGATTGTTGCATTTATTACCTCAAAATTGGCCCCTGAAAAAATAATTTTGTTTGGTTCGTATGCCAGAGGGGATAATACTGAAAAAAGCGACATTGATATTTTGATAGTGATAAAGAATTTGGGCAATGAACGAAAAGTTACTGGAGCCTTATATAAGGCATTATTGGATGAAGATATTTCAATACCTATAGATTTTCTTGCGATAGACTCTGATAAATATAATGAGCTAAAAAACAAAATCGGGTACATTTATAAGACAATCGACAGGGAAGGGAAAGTATTGTATGGCCGATGATTATAAGGCATGGATAAAGAGGGCGAAAAGCAGTCTTGCAATATCAAAAATAAAGTCAGGAGAAGATATTTTTTATGAGGATTTATGTTTTCAGGCGCAACAGGCGGTAGAAAAGGCAGTAAAGGGCTTGTTGATATTTTGCAATGTTGAACCGGAGAAAACTCACAATTTGGTTTCTTTGATAAAAGAATTATCAAAATTCATGAATATTCCCGAAGACGTTGATGAGGCGGCAATATTAAATGGTTATGCGGTGCAGACAAGATACCCAGGAGATTATAGTCCTGTTGAAGAAGAAGAGTATAACAATGCAATACTGACGGCAGAAAAGTGTGTAAAATGGATTGAGAAGAAAATCAAAGAATTGTTAAAAAGGGCAGAAGAAGAAAAAAAGCAGCCGTATCTTAAAGATTTAGAATAAAATAATTAAAGTAAAGAATGGAGCGCATACCAGGACTTTTTCTCTCTGCGCTACGGCGCGGGCCCGTCATGTTCGGCAAGAACGCGGAGAAAGTTTTCGCGGAAAATTTTTGCGAGGCTTTTTTCTGAATAGCCGCGCTTTTTGAGTTCTTTTTCGATTGCCGGATATACGTCGCAGCCGCCCATGCCTTCGGGCAGGGAGAAAACTCCGTCAAAGTCAGAGCCGAGGGCCACGCAGTCTTCCCCGCCGAGGGAAACGATGTAATCTATGTGGTCCGCCACAGCGCTAAGGGGAACGCGGACACGGGAAAGGCGCGAGGCGAGCCGCGAATCAAGACGGCTGTATTCCGCATGAAGCGCGGGGGAGCCTGTGTATTTTTTCTCTATAAAGCTGATTTCGCTGAATATGTCTCCGCAGTCAGACTCAAAGGCAAGGCGGTAGGCTTCGCTTAAAAAGGCGGGAAAAAAGCACACTCCCACAAGGCCGCCCGCCCCTGCAAGAGCCTTAATCTGCTCGTCTTTCAGATTGCGGGCGGCGGCGCACAGGGAGTAGGCGCAGGAGTGCGAGGCTATGACGGGCCTCTTTGATAGATTTATAACGTCCCAGAAAGCGATTTCCGCCGCGTGGGACAGGTCTATAATCATGCCGAGGCTGTTCATGGCGGCTACAACGTCCTTCCCGAAAGCCGAAAGACCTCCGCCCCGGAAAGAGGGCTCCCCTGAAGGTTTTCCAAAGGAGAAAACACTATAATCCGTACAGGAGGCGGCCCAGGCTGTGTGCCGCGAATGCACAAGGGTGAGGATGCGCACTCCCCGGCGGGAGAGGGCTTCAAGGTTTGCAAGGGAATCTTCAATGGCGGAGCCGTTTTCAACCGACCGGAGGATTCCTGTTTTGCCCGAAGCAATAGCCTCTCTACATTCCGCGGCTGTTCGCGCGGACACAAGATAAGCTGAGGATTCCGCGAAAGCGTCTATTCTATCCAGAAGAGCAAGAGCCGTGGAAAAGGCCCTGTCCGCCGGAAGAGAGGCCGAAACAAAGGCCGCAAAAACCTGAACGCCAACCCCTCCCGCGCGAAGCCGGGGAAGGTCTACGTGGCCCGCTTTATTGCGCGCGAGGAGGTCTACTCCCTCGGAGAGAAATTTTACCGAATCGCAGTGCAGGTCAATAACGCTCTGACAAAATGCCGCTTGTGTTCTGAACACTCCAGAGAGTATACGCAGACTGTGCGGGAAAGAATAGCTACTGTAACAACTCTTGCGGCGTTTTCCCGAACGGTTTTTTGCGGATTTTTAATTGAGGATAATAGCTTCCACGCGCCTGTTACGGGCGCGCCCCGCCTCGTTCGTGTTGGGAGCAAGAGGCTGGGTTCCCCCCCGGCCTTCGGTGAGGAGCCTGTCTTTGGATATGCCCCGCTTTTCCAGAGCAGCAGCTATGGCCCCGGCCCTTTCCACGGAAAGCTGTTTTTCCCCCGAAGGCCGGCCCATGTCCGCCGTGTGGCCCACAATCAGAAAGTTTCTGCCGGCGGGAATGGAAGAAAGGGCCTTTGCCAGAGCCTCAAGCCGCGCCTCCTCGGACGCCAAAAGTTCCGCCGAATCCGCCTTGAAACGCAGATTGTTTATGGTAAGGGCCACACCCTCCGGTCTGGGCGCAACCTCAATATCGGGAAGCTCCCGCGAAGTCCCCTGCGGCGGCCCCGGCGGCGGATTCTGCCGGCTCATCTCGCGGGGAGCAGGCGGAGGAGGGGCCGAAGACCCCCCGCCCGAAGAGGCGGAAGAAGAGCCCGAAGGAGGAGCCTCTGTACTCAGCGTAAGGGAAGGAGCCGCCTGCGTAATAACCCCCGCGATACGGCCAATGGTTTCCGTCTGGTCAAGAGGAGCCACGCCCTCAAAAAGAATCAGCACAGTGCCCTCAAGGGCCACAACCCGCCCGTCCCTGTAGCGGTACTCCTCGTGGAAAGTCTCGCTAATAAGCCTCGGCCCCTCCGCGCCCGAAGGCAGGAAAATGTTCGCCTCGTGGCCCCCCATTACCTCATCGAGGTCCGGGTCCGCGGAAGCCCCCTGGCCCCTACGGTAGCGCACAGCGTATTTCGCCGTAAGATTATGGCCCGGAAAACCCTTGTACTCCCCCGGGCCCGTGTAATGATATTCAACCTGAACCCGCGCCGCCGTAATTTTTCCCGAAAAATCCGGGTCAAGAATACGCTCCGCCCCCGCCTCCCACTGCGTCCCCGGCACAATAGCCTTCTGCGGCAGGGCCGGAAAATCCCTCATCGTGGGAAAACGCCCCGGACTGCCCGCCATAACAGCCCCCAGAGCGCTCAGGCGGAGACTCACCGGAAGCGACTCGTCCACGCGGGCCCCCGCAAGCTGCGCCGCCCTCTTCGTCTCCTCCAGAATAAAAAACCTGCCATCGTAGGTTAAACCCGCAGAACCCCCAGGCCCCCCAGCGGAAGCCCCAGCCACACGCTGGAGAGTCCCCCGGATTTCCCTATAGGCCGCCCCCTGATACTTCCCATTGAGACGCTTCCTGAAATTGTGCTTCTCAACAATCCTGTACACATCCGGCGCCGCCCCCTGAGGCAGAATAGACTGCGCCTGGGCCGCAAACGAAGAAAACAAAAAAACACACACCGCGCACACAGCGGAAAAGAACTTCCCTTCCATAGTAAATTCTTCGGCCAAAAAAACTCACGCAATTACAGGAAAAATTTGGAGGAGAATTTTGGCGCATCTCTGCGCTTTTTCCCTTTTGGAAAAAGCGCAAAATCGGGCTTTGCGGGGCTGCGCTATCGCTCCGGTCCGTTGGACTAAACCCCTCCAATCCCTTGCGCACCCAGGGCCCACGGGCGCTCCGCGCCCGGCCAGTAACCCCCCGCCGCCCTGCGGGCGGCGGGCTGCCGGGGTGCCGTAAAACCCTATGAAGAAAACCTCTCCATAGCCCGCCTCCCGCAGGAAAAATTCGCGGCGATTTTTCCGCTCAGGGCAGCGGAAATAACCCCGCCCGGCCAGAGACTGTAGTGCCCCGCCGTAAAAAGATTTTCAAGAGGAGTCGTGATAAGGTTTTTTTTGGGCCTGCGAAAAACAAAAGATTCCCTGTCCCCGTAACACCATCCGCCCGAAGAGCCCCGGCTGTTCAGGGTAAACCGCTCCGAAGACAGAGGAGTTCCCGCATCAAGAAAAAGTACGCGGCTCCCAAGACCCGGCGCAACGTTTTCCGCAGTCCGCACAAGCTCCTTTGCGGCCTCGGCCTTGAGGCTCCTGTAGTCCTCGTTTCGCGGAAGCCCCTTGCCCCGGCTCCTCCAACAGTCCTGCCAGTCCCACGAACTGTAGGTTTGAAGCACAACGCTTGAAGCCCCCCCCGGAGCCGCGGAAGGGTTTTCCTCTCCAAAGTGGTTTACGAGGAGCCACATCTTTGCGTGAACGTCCTCAGGCGAAGATGCGTCAGGAAAAGTTACATCGTAGTTGGGAAAATAAAAAACGTGCTGAGAGCCAAGAAC
>JAITGB010000213.1 GCA_031280945.1 Spirochaetales bacterium | reverse complement strand
GTGGCGGAGCCACTCAATCAGCGAAGCACGAGAATTCACGAAAGGGGAAATTCGGATAAAGGAGAGTGAGGGGGAGGTCTTTATTATAAAATCTGAAACAGCGAATTTACCGGCCCTTCTATAGATAACATCAACATTTTCACGAAGTTCTTTTTTTACAATGACCTACTCAAAGGGACACTTGCGTGTTTGATATAAACCCTTTTTTCGGTCTTTATGTCGGAATATTTGCCCACAAGGGGCATATACTCATAGAATACCGGACAGAACTGATTTTGTCAACAAAATTTCGCCTGAAACTTTGCCTGATAAGAGTTCCCAAAATCCCTCTGGGACGGGTTTTAGCCCTGCCCCGGCGAAGCCGGGGCAGGGCGCCGGAGGCGGGCCGTGGGTCTTGGCCGCAGAATGAGCTGTGCGCGAAGCGCGCGGCTCATTCTGCGGCCCGCGCAAGGGATTGGAGGGGACGCGAAGCGTGTATTTGCGCGAAGCGCAAATACCGAAGCCCCGCAAAGCCCGACTTTGCGTTTTTTTGACATGGGCAAAAAAACGCGGAGGTGCGCCCAAATTCTTAAAAAAAATTAATTCATCTATTCTGTTGCCGCGAGGAGGGCTGCTTTCGCGCCGCTTTGGATAAAGGATGCGTCAACGCCGAGGGCGATAAAGAGGAAGCCTTCGTTCACGATGTTTGTGATGCTTTCCCGCGTCAGGGTGAAATGGTGGAGGCCGGGGGCTTTTCCGGCTTTTTTGCAGGCGTCGAGGACTTTGCGCCGCGCCTGGGCCATGATGGGTTCGCTGGTTTTGCCGGGGATTCCGTAGGACATGGAGAGGTCGTAGGGGCCCATAAAGATGCCGTCTATGCCGTCTACGGCGAGGATTTTTTCGATGTTGTCCACGGATTCGCGCGTTTCGCACATGGCCATCACGAGGATGTCCTGTGAGGCTTCGAGGTACTGGTTAAAATGTACTCCGTAGTCGTTGGCCCGCGCAAAGCCTGTGCCGCGAATTCCCTTCGGGGGAAACCTGGCGGCGGCTACGGCTTTTTCGGCTTCTTCGGGGGTGTTCACCATGGGGACGATGACTCCCCAGGCTCCTGCGTCAAGGAGCCTGCGTATGGAGAGTGTGTCGTTTTCCTGTACCCGCGCCATGGGTACGGGGCCGCGCGCGTACATTCCCCTGATAACGGCGGAATACTCTGATACGGATGCGTCGGAGTGTTCCATGTCAACGGCGAGCCAGTCAAAGCCGCAGGAGGAGAGCATTTCGGCTACGGCGGGGTGGGGGACCTGAATCCACGAGCCGAAGCTGGGTTTTCCTTCGAGGAGTTTCTTTTTAACGGGGTTATGCTCGCCGGTTCCTGTAACCATGGGGGCCTCTTTCTTTGAATATTTTGCTTTCCGTTTATTTCCGCGCCTGGGCCTGCCGGGGCTTTTCGCGGAATGGGTGTTTCAAAAAAACCGCTTCCCTGTCTTGCCTGCGGGAAGCGGCTCGGGGATTTAGCCCGCTTCGATAGCGCTTGCGGGGCACGCGGCGGCGCAGGAGCCGCAGCTTGTGCAGAGGTCGGCGTTGATGACGCGCACGTCCCCTTTTTCACTGATGGCTTCGACCGGGCACTCAGATTCGCAGGCGCCGCAGTTTACACATTCGCTTGTAATTTTGTAGGCCATAGATTCCTCCGTAAAATAAAACTGTTACGAGTATACCATCATTTTCGGGCAATGGCAAATGATATTTTACCGGATAGTGTGCGGAAGTTGAGGAAATTTTTATGCTTCGCCGGTTTCTCCTGCGCTGGTTTCTCCTGCGGGAACGACCATGACGGGGCAGGGGGATTTGCGGGCGATGTGTTCTGTGATGTTGCCCATAAAGCGGGATTTCCATACGCTTGAGCTTTCGCGCCCCATGATGATGAGGCTGGCGTTTTCGGTTTTGGCGGCGTCGAGGATTGCGGTGGTGATGCTGCCGACGGCCATTTTTGTCTCATAGGGGATTTCCGCAGGAATTTTGGAGAGGTAGGCTTCGCGGACTTTTTCGTCGATGTCGGCTTTGGCTTTGTCGTCGATTGCGTCCACCTCGTAGATGTAGGTTCTCCAGAACTGGGCGTCGGGTTCGGGTACGACGTGCAGGATAACAAGGACGCAGCCGGGATTCGCGGAGGCTATGTTGAGGGCGCAGCGGAAGGCGGGCTGCGATGTTTCACAGAAGTCGGCGCAGTATATTATTTTTTTGAAGATGTTGCGGTAGGGCATTTTTCCTCCTGTTTTTTTCTGCTTTCTCCTGCTTCTTCCTGTTTATCTGCCGGCGGAGGGCAGGAAAAGGCACAGGCCGGGGAAGGCCATAAGAGCCCCCGCGGCAGCGAACAGCATGAGCAGGAACGGCATCGCGCCCCGAAAAATTGTCTGGAGCGGAATATCGCGCTCTATGCCGCTTACAACGTATACATTGACGCCCACGGGCGGGGTGATGACGCTCATCTGGGTTACAACCACAATCATAACCCCGAACCAGATGGGATTATAGCCGAGTTTGGTAACAACGGGAAAGAAGATGGGGACAGTCAAAAGTACAAGGGCCAGAGCGTCTATAAAGCATCCCGCTACGAGAAAGAAGAGGATTATGAGAAGCATGATGAGAAATCCGGGGAGCGGAAGCCCCGCGAACCACGAGGCCGCGGAAAAGGGTATTTGCGAAACCGCGAGAAAGCGTCCGAAAATCGAAGCCGCCGTAACGATGAAAAGAACCATGCAGGAGGTGCGCACCGTTTCCTGAATGATTTTTTTCAGGACAGGCAGGGGGAGGCTCTTTTTGACAAGGGCAATAATGAGGCTGCCCGCGGCTCCCACCGCGGCGGCTTCGATTGCCGTAAAAAGCCCCAGAAACATTCCTCCCATAACCGCCGCGAAGAGGATGAGGGTTTCGAGAATTCCGGCAAGAGAAACAAAGCGTTCCCTCCAGGGGGCTTTTGGCCCGGGGGGGCCCAGAAGGGGATTGCGGCCGCACCGGATTCCTATGGAAAGGCAAAAGAGGAGGGTAATAAGAACACCGGGAATAATTCCCGCGAGAAAAAGTTCGCCTATGGACTGGCCCGTTAAAAGGGCGTACACGATAAACACCACGCTGGGCGGTATGAGCATTCCGAGGCTTCCGCCTGCGGCCACGGCTCCGCCCGCGAGGGCGTCCGAGTAGGCGTAGCGCCGCATCTCCGGCATGGCCACGGCGGCCATTGTGGCGGCGGTGGCGGGGCCCGAGCCGCTTATGGCCCCAAACCCCGCGCAGGCTCCCACGGTGGCCATGGCAAGCCCTCCAGGAAGGTGGCCGAACCAGGCGTAGGCCGCGCGGAAAAGCCCTGTGCTTATGCCCGCGTGGAAAGCTGTCTGCCCCATAAGCACAAAGAGGGGTATAACCGTAAGGTTATAGGACAGTATGCTGTCGAGGAGGTCCATAACCGCCATACTGATTGCCGCGTAGGGACTTACGATAAGGGCAAAACCCGCAACTCCCGCGGCGGCCATGGCAAAGGCCACGGGCATACTCGTAAGGAGCAGGAGAAACAGAAGAAGAATACCCAGAAAACCAAAAAACAGGGGGCTCATGGCTTTATCATTCCTTTACCCGGGTGAAGCAGGTGGTAAAAGGTTACAACGAGAACAAGGGCGAAACTCGCGGAAAGAAGAAAGGGCAGCCAGAAGATAGGCGTACGCAAAGTGAGCATAACCTGCCCTGTTGAAAAAAGATATATCCCGTAGCCTATGTTCCTGTACACGAGGAGGGCAAAAAGAACGAGAAGAATCAGGCGGAAAAGCGAATCCATAATTATGCGGCCCAGCCGCCCCGCCTTTCTGTAACAAAACTCTATGGCTATGTGGCCCTTCACGGCCGTAACATAAGGAAGGGCGCAGGCAAGGGACACGGCCCCGGCGGTGCAGACAATGTCATACGCTCCGGTAACGCCGGATTTGAAAAGCCTCAAAACAATATCCGTTACCGTTACTCCTATCATACCGAAGATTGCCGCGCCGGAAACGTACGACAAAAAAAGTATTACAGAGCGCACAGCGTTAAAAAAAGGCTCCAGGGCCGGAAGCATCTCCGGCGCGGGGACTCGCGGCGTTTCGTTCATCTTCTACCCCTTCAGCATACCGCGGAGGTCCGCAAGAACGGTGTTTCCCGGAAGGCCGCGCCCCTCAAGGGAAGCCGCCCATTCCTCCAGCATGGGATTCACCGCATCGACAAATTTCTTCTCTTCCTCCGCGCTTAACGAAAGGATGGGTTTACCCAGTGTGCGCAGAAGCTCCTTTGCCTCATCGTCCGCAGTGTCCCAGGCCTGGCCCTGCTTCTGCCTCCACAGGAGATTTACCTCACGGAAAACAGCCTTTATATCATCCGGCAAAGCCCCCCAGGAGTCCCGGTTCATAACAACGTACATCGTCGTCGTATAGCCTGTAGCCTTTGTACTCAAAACGTAGTCTATCACCTCCGCCTGCCTCCAGCCCTTGAGCGTCTCTATGGGGCACAGCGTAGCCTCCACAACCCCGCGCTGGAGAGCCTCGTAGGTATCGCCCTGGCCCATGGACACAGGAACCGCGCCCAAACTGGAAACAATTTTTCCCGAAAGGCCGGTTCCCCGGATTTTCATACCCGCAAGGCCGGAAAGCCCCGTAAGCCTCTTTTTACCCGCAAGAACCCCCGGCCCGTGGGCGTGCAGGTACATGACCTCAACGTCCTCTAGCTCCGAGGGCCTGTAGGTATCAAACACAGTATTCGCCGCCAGTGTCGCGGTTTTTCCGTCCGGGTACCCCAGGGGAAGGTCCAGGCCCTCCAGTACGGGAAAACGCCCCCGCGTATAGGCAAAGGCGCTCATGCCCAGGTCGGACACCCCGTTTACAACCCCGTCGTAAATCCTCGTTGACTTTGTTAAAGTTTCCCCTGGATACACAGTAATTTTTACCCTGCCCGCAGTGCGCCCCTGAATCTCCGAAGCCCACTCCAGGGCTGTGCGCGTCTGCAGGTGCGAAGGAGGAAAAAAAATACTGTAGGAAAGCCGAATCTCCCCGGCTCCCCCGCCCGAGCAGCCCCCCAAAAGCCCCGCAGCACAAAAAAATATAAGACGCGCACGAACAAAAAAACCGCGCGGCAGAGTTCCGCGAAACATACCATCTCCTTTGCGTTTTAAAGTTATTAAAGAACACTACAGTAAAATACAAAGAACCGCAAGGTATCAGCAGGGCTACTGCATTTACTTTTTTTGAAGATTTATGGCGCATTTTTTGACGCTACGCGTCAAAAAACCGGGCTTTTCGCTCCAATTCCTCAAAGCCGCTTCGCGGCTTCTGCGGGATTTCCGCTTCAATCCCTTGCGCCCCACGGGCTTTTTGCGCTTCACGCAATTTAATTTTGTATAGTGCTGGCAAATGCAGCCGCCCTGAGAAGAAGACCCGTATGGACGCATTCCGTAGGCCGCGTTAGCGGCCACGATAGATAGTTCCTATCGGAAAGCGAGCCGTACTCGGGCGCATTTTCTCGGGGGTACCCGAAAAAACCCTTAGCCCGATAAAACACGGCTTGTAACTATGCGCAAAATCAGGCCAAGGGACTCATTGCAACAATACGCGGTTACAGCCCCAATCGTGTTTTTGAGGGGGGCTTTGCGGGGCTGCGCTTCGCTCCGGCATTGCTAAACCCCTCCAATCCTTCGGTTTTGCGCGCCTTACAGTTCGGAGAACTGCAAAATCGTGCGCAAAACCCTTGCGCAGCCCACAGCCCATTGCCCGCGCCGTAAATCCAAACCCCTCTAAATCAATAACCCCGCAGCCTGCGTGTGTAAATAAGCCTGTGGTCGCCTGAGCGGTAGAAATCGCGGATTGTCGCTTCGAGGGTGTAGCCTGATTTTTCGTAGAAGCCCCGTGCGGGGGCGTAGGGGAGGGTGGAGGAGGTTTCTATGACAACGAGGCGGCCTCCGCGTGAGAGGATTTCTTTTTCCGCAGAGGCGAGGAGTTTTTTGCCTGCGCCTTTTCCCTGGAGGGGCGAGGCCACGGCTATCCAGTAGAGGTCCCATGTGGATTGTGTGGCGGGCGTGGGCCCGAAGCATACGTAGCCCTGGGGGAGGCCGGAGAGCTGCGCCGTGCGCACGATGTAATCTTTTTGTCCGGGTTTGTCGAGCCAGATGTCTATAAGCTCGCGGGCGACTTCAAGCTCTTCGGGGGTAAAGACCTTACTTTCGCCAAGAATCGCAAGGAGGGGCTCCCTGTCGGCGCGGGTGGCGGGCCGAATAACGAATTCCGCGGAAAGGTCAGTTTCC
>JAITGB010000184.1 GCA_031280945.1 Spirochaetales bacterium | reverse complement strand
GATGATACACGCCGCGACTACCATGAAAACTCTTTCCCCCCAGGGCGGCGGCATTTGCCGCCTCGCAATAAAATTATACTTCTCAAAATCACCGTATCCTATGTGTACACGAGGCTGGCAGCCCCTGGGCCGCGCAAGGGATTGGAGGGGTCAGCGGATTTTGCGAAGCAAAATCCGCCAAGTCTTTTTCCAACGGAAAAAGACCGGAGCGAGAGCGGAGCCCCGCAAAGCCCGGTTTTTTGCCGCACAGCGGCAAAAAATGCGCCCCAAAAATTTATATGCGCTGGCCCTGCGCATCCCCCCCCTGACCCGCTTTCCATACACGCCCTGCACAACTATACTGGGAAACCCTATGCAGAACAATTCTTTTTTTCATTCGGCCCGCAATCTTACCGGCAAAGCCAGTCCCTGTAAAGAACTCGCCCTCACCGCCGCGCTTTTTCTCCTCCCCTCGCTCATCGCAAGCCCCCAGCCGGACGGCTCGGAGTTCAATAACCCCCGCTTCCTCCTCCTCACGATGACCCACGGCGCCGCGCAGGCAGCCCTCCTCCTCTACCTCGTTACGCATATCGGCCAAAGACGCCCCGCGGATTACAGCATCCTGCCCGTCAAGCCCCGCCACCTCCTCTTCGGCCTCCTCGCGGGCCTGCCCATCTTTCCCCTCCTCCTCCTCCTGAGCCTCGCCCTCGCAGAGCTCCCCCCGGAATACCTCACCGCCGCCCTCCCCCCCTTCCGCTGGACGTACACGAACTACAGCCTCCTCCCCCTTCTCCTCCCCGCCTGCCTCGCAACCGGCCTCTGGGAAGAACTCTACTTCCGAGCCTACCTCCCCGCCGAACTCCACCGCCTCGGCGCCCCTCCCGGCCTCGCCCTCCTCGCCCCCGCAGGGCTCTTCGCGGCCCTCCACATCTACGAAGGCCCCACAGGGTTTGCCGCAGCCCTCCTCCTCGGATTATATTTTAGCTGGGTACTGCGCGCAGCGAAGAACATAACCGTCCCCGTCATAACCCACGCCTTCTACAACCTGACGGTTCTTCTGGCAAGCGGCCCCCTCAGCGCTATGGAGAAATATCTATGAAAACATTTTTTACCGGACAGAGAATTTTTCGGGCGCCTTTTTTGGGCTCCGCCCAAAAAACCGGGCTTTGCGGGGCTCCGCTCTCGCTCCGGTCTTTCCAGAACCTGCGGTTCTGGAAAGACCCGACGACCCCTCCAATCCCTGGCGCGGCCCAGGGGCTCAAGCCAAGCCCTACGGGCTTGCCCTGTACCCCCACGGCCCCCCCCACGGCCCCGCCCTTCGGGCGGCCCGGGCATATCCCCCCCGCGGCCCCGCCCGGCTTCCTCTTTCTCCTCAAGAAAATCCTCCCCCTCATTATATTCCTGTGCGCCGCAAACCTCACAGCCGAAGAACCCCTCCCCCCAAACATAAGCGCCGCTTTCAAAAAAGCAGGGCTCATGGTTCTCGCCAAACCCGTAAGCGCAAAAGATTTCTCCCTCCCCCTTCTGGGCGGAGGAAACCGCAGCCTCTCCTCCCTCAAAGGAAAAATCGTACTCCTCAATTTTTGGGCCACCTGGTGCCCCCCCTGCCGCGAAGAGATGCCCTCCATGGAAACCCTGTACAACAAATTCAAAAACGAGGGCCTCGAATTTCTCACCGTAACCGTAGACAGTAAAGACGCGGAAGAAGAGGTCAAAGCCTTTATGCGCTCCCTCCGCCTAAGCTTCCCCGTAGCCCTTGACCCCCCCGGAAAAGTCTTCGCCCTGTATAACGTGCGCAGTATTCCCACAACCTACATCGTTGACAGAAACGGAAATATAGTCGCGGGAGCCGTAGGCAGCAGAAACTGGAACTCCGGCGAAGTATCAACAGCTTTTGAGGCCCTGCTCCGCCGTGGTCCCTGAACTCTCCTTCTTTCTCGCCTTTGGCGCGGGGCTCCTCTCCTTTCTCTCGCCCTGCGTCCTCCCCCTCCTCCCCTCGTTTTTAAGCATTGTAGGCGGCGTTCATCTCACAGGGGAAAACTTGGGCGGCCAAGCCCAGCCCGCTCAGGAGGAGGCCCCCCGCCGGAAAACCCGTCATTCCGTAGTCAGAGGAACCCTCGCCTTTATCCTGGGTTTCAGCGCAGTGTTTGCCGCTCTGGGCGTACTCTTCTCCGGCCCCCTCCTCCTCCTGAGCGGACTTGGACAGGCCATCGACATAGGGGCCGGAATCATCGTCATTGTTCTGGGGCTTAATATCCTTTTTAATTTTTTGCGCTTTCTTAATTACGAAAAACGCTTTCACGCGAAAAAAAGGCCGCGGGGCCTTGCCGGTTCCTGCCTTGCGGGAGCTGCCTTCGGCGCGGGCTGGAGCCCCTGCGTAGGCCCCATTCTGGGAAGCATCCTCTTTCTCGCGGGGCAGAGCGGCAGTCTGGGAAAGAGCCTCGCGTATCTTGCCGCCTACTCCGCGGGCCTGGGCCTGCCCTTTCTCGGCGCGGCGTTTTTTCTTGAAGCCTTCATCAAGCGCCTGCGCAGCCTTACAGCCCTCCTCCCCCTCATACAAAAAATAAGCGGAATTTTTCTCGTCTTTACAGGATTTTTTATACTCACGGGCCGCTTCAAAACCCTCACCTCCTTTTTCCAGAAAAACGGTTTTCTCCTCGCCGCGTGGGCGGAAAAAGGCGGCCCCTCAGCGCGCCTTGTTCCCGGAATCCTCCTCCTTGCGGCGGCGCTCCTCCCTCCGGCCCTTTTCGTCCTCAAAAAAAAGAGGCGGCCTCCCCTCCTCCTTCTCGCGGCCTGCGGGCTACTCCTCCTCACCGCCGCCGCCCAATGCGCCGGCCTCATAGACTTTCTGGGCCTTCTTTCGGCCTGGTTTTTGTATCAGGGAGTGTAAAAGTTTCGCGCGGCAAAATTGCGCCCAAATCCGGCTGTTCACAAAAAAACAAAGACAGGTATACTACTATCCATGCGGAATGCCTGCAAAAAAATTGCGGCCTTCCTCGCGGCGCTGGGCCTTTTTTCCTGCGGGGGGGCTTCGGGAGGCGGCGCGGTGGGGGGCTCTTCACGGCTTGCGGTTACGGTTACGCTCTTTCCCCTCTACGATTTTGCCCGCGAGATAGGGGGAGACAGGGTGGAGCTTCATCTCCTTGTGCCGCCGGGCGCGGATGCCCACTCCTTTGAGCCGGCGCCGCGCGATATGGTACGTTTGTCGCGGCCTGGGGTTTTCATATATACGGGAGCGGCCATGGAGCCCTGGGTGCGGGATTTTCTGGCCGGAGTGGAGAATCCTGAGCTTCATGTTATAGAGGCGGCGCGGGGCATTGGGTTTGCGGCGGAGATGGCGGGGAATTTCGCGGAAGAGGGCCGTGAAGACCCCCACGTGTGGCTGGACCTCGCGTACGCGCAGGAGATGGTCAACACTATAGCGGAGGGCCTTGCCGCGGCTTCGCAGGGGGACGGGGAGTTTTTCCGGGAGAGGGGCCGGCTCTACGGGGAAAAACTCGCGGCCCTGGACGAGAAGCTTTTGCGGGCTGTTCAGGGTTTCCGGCAAAAGACTCTTGTCTTTGGGGGGCACTTCGCCTTTGGGTATTTTGTGCGGCGCTACGGCCTTGACTACATTTCGCCCTATGCGGGGTCGGGGGCCAATACGGAGCCGGGGCCGCGCCGTATTCTCCAGACAGCGGCAAAGCTGAAGGAGTTGGGGCTCTCCCACGTTTTTTACGAAGAGATGGCGGAGCCGAGGCTTGCGGGCATTATAGCGCGGGAGGCGGGGGCAGAGCTTCTTCTCCTGCACGGAGCCCATACGGTAACGCGGGAGGAGCTTGAAGGGGGCGTGAGCTTTCTGGAGCTTATGGAGAGGAATCTTGCGAACCTGAAAACGGCCCTTGAATAGTTTTTCCCTGCAAAAAGCGGAAAAATTGTAAAAAATTTACGGAAATTCAGCAAAGAAGACTATATCTTTTGACGAAAATATGATAGTGTAGGCGTGTTCTTACGGATTGCCCTTCCCCAGGCTTTGCGCTTTTGGAAGGCCCAGGAGGGCGCGATTTCACAAAGTAGTACGATAAGTACAGTTTTTGTTATTGAGGGAGTGAAGTATGAAACTTCGAATAAAACTGAGTTTAATGGTGGTTGTGATTCTTGTGGTCGTCATAGCGAGCCTGTCCATCATAACCCTGAAGCAGTCAACCGCTATGCAGACGTCGGCGGCCTACGACCACGCCCTGCAGATTGCCAACACGCAGTCGCTTGATATTAAAAGGCGGGTGGAGGACTACATCATGACGGTCAAGCAGCTTGCCCAAATCTTCGGCGAATTTGACACTCTTCCGCCGGAGATGCGGCGGCCCCTTTTCGACGATATGCTCCTGAGCCTTATGAACAGGAATCAAAATTTTACGGGGCTGTGGACGGCGTGGCTTCCCAACGCCCTGGACGGCCTTGATGCCCAGAGGGGACAGTACCATACCTCTTTTACGCGGCGTAACGGCCCCGTAGAAAAAATGCCGGACGGTTTTGAGGGCTGGGAGGATTACTTAAACACGGTACTCAAAGACCCGGCCGCCGCTGCTATGACTGCCCCTGAATGGCGGCAGATTTCGGGCCATGGAGAAGTTCCTGTCGTTACCATTATGTATACAATCACGACCGGGCGGAACAATACGCCTGTGGGAATCGTGGGGATAAACTACATAACCGCAATGCAGGGCATCGCGGACGAGATAAGCAGGCAGCTCTACAACGGAAAAGGCATCGCGGGGATTTATACTTCAGACGGCGTAATCGTAGGACACTGGGACAAAAAGCGGGTCAAGCAAAACGTCAAGGACAGCGAGGCCGAAAAAACCCTTCTGGGGGACAGGATAGGCGATGTGATAAATGCCCTGAAAGACGATTCGGAGATTCTTACTCTTACGCGGTATTCCCATATTCTGGAAACGGATATGCATCTTATCTATTATCCTATCACATTTGAGGATGTGGCCCATCCCTGGAACCTTTTTGTGGGTGTTCCCATGAGCGAGGTTACGCGGGCTTCACGGGAGCTTACCTATTTTACGGTGCTTCTGGCCGCCGGGTTCATTCTGGCTTCGGTCATTGCGAGCATTATTACCGCCACAAGAATCGTTAAGCCCATCCTGAGGGTTACGTCCATGCTCAAGGATATTTCCGAGGGTGAGGGAGACCTGACAAAGAGGCTCAACACCCAGGGCAAGGACGAAATTGGGGAAATGTCCGGTTATTTTAACCAGACCCTGGATAAAATCCGCAACCTTGTTGTCATCATTAAAAATCAGGCTGTTGACCTTGAGAACATCGGAATGAAACTTGCGGCCAACATGAGCCAGACGGCTGCGGCCATGAACGAAATCAGCGCCAACGTTGACAGCGTAAAGAACCAGGTTATAAACCAGTCTGCGAGCGTTACGGAAACCAATTCCACGATGGAGCAGATTACCCTGAACATCAATAAGCTCAACGAGCAGATTGAAAACCAGACGCGCAGCGTTACCCAGTCTTCGAGCGCGGTAGAGGAAATGCTTGCCAATATAGCGAGCGTTACCCAGACTCTTGTAAAAAACTCGGACAATGTAACCTCCCTTGCCCACGCGGCGGAGAGCGGCCGTACGGACCTCCACGTTGTTGTTACCGATATTCAGGAGATTGCCAAAGAGTCTGAGGGCCTTCTTGAAATTAACGCCATGATGCAGAACATAGCCAGCCAGACGAATCTTCTTTCCATGAACGCCGCAATCGAGGCGGCGCACGCGGGAGAGGCGGGCAAGGGTTTTGCGGTCGTGGCGGACGAGATTCGTAAACTCGCGGAGTCTTCGGGCGAACAGGCAAAAACGACGTCTGTTGTCCTCAAAAAAATCAAGGACTCTGTGGATAAAATCACGGTTTCAACCGAGGCTGTTCTGAAAAAGTTTGAGGCTATAGATTCCGGCGTAAAGACCGTCTCCGACCAGGAGGAGAATATCCGTAACGCCATGGAGGAACAGAGCGAGGGAAGCAAGCAGGTCCTTGAGGCTGTGAGCGACCTCAACCAGGTTACGCAGAGGGTACGCTCAAGTTCGGAGGAAATGCTTTTGGGAAGCCAGCAGGTTATCGAGGAGAGCAAAAACCTGGGCCGCATTTCCCAGGAAATCGCGGACAGCATGAACGAGATGACCGCCGGCGCCCAGGAAATTACCCGCGCCATGAACGAGGTAAACGACGTGAGCGCCCAGAACAAGGAGAGCATAGCGACCCTTGTGGGCGAGGTAGGAAAGTTCAAGGTGGAGTAGTTTTTTCCACAAAGAGAAAGTATTTTTAAGGAAAAGCCCCGGCGGAGCCGGGGCTTTTTTGTTGCCTGAAACCAGCGGAAATTTCCCACGAATTTGTCTTTACTTTAACGGGATAGTAAATTCCTCTTAATTGAGAAAATGGAGGGAGGTATGAAATTAAGATTACGGCTTACCCTTATTATGACGGTGATGCTTCTTGTTGTGGTGGGAACTACTGCGGGCGTTTTACTTTCGCGCGCGACATCGCTGCAGACTGCGGCGGCATGGGAGAACATGAAAAATCTTACGGCCTTTCACGCCTACGAGGTGCGCTCGGATTACGTGAAGTCCATAACGGCGGCTTTGTCTTTAGCGAGAGTTCTTGATGCCTATGAGAAATTTCCTGAGGCCATCAGGCGGAAGACTTTTGGAGACCTCCTTGAGTCTCTTTTGGAGTCGAGCCCTGAGTTCGTGGGCGTGTTTACGGTGTGGAAACCCGGCAGGATTGATAGTCTTGCCGCCCAGTATGCTGGCTCTCCTGGGTCAGACGCGGAGGGCAATTATATCAACTGGTATATGTATGAGGACGGGCGGGTTAAGCTCAAGCCTTTTCGGGACGCGGCTTCTTTCCTTGAGAATATGCCGGATGTTCCGACTGTGAGCGACCCCCGAAAAACGAGCGTCAACGG
>JAITGB010000101.1 GCA_031280945.1 Spirochaetales bacterium | reverse complement strand
CTTTGTGCGGTTTGTCTTGTACTCCTCAGCCTGGGAGCCTGCGCTTCCGGCCCCAGAGTGAGCCGCATCGACGTTACAACAGGCCAAAAAGTCGAAGACCCCACCAACATAACAGGCCGCTGGAACGATACCTCCGTGAGGACCGTCTGTGAAACCCTTTTGAAGCAGGCCCTTGACTACCCGGCGGTGGACAGGTACATCAAACAGTTTTCCCAGGGCCACAAAGGCGAACTGCCGTCGGTGATTGTCGGCAAATTCAAAAACGATTCCAGCGAAGTCATGGATACAACCATAATTTCCAGCAATATGCAGTCCGCTATTAAAAGGAGCGGCAAACTTGAGTTTGTGGCAAGCTCGGATGCCCGCGAAGAGCTGAGGGCCGAGCGCATGGACCAGCAGTTTAACGCAAGCGAGGACACCCAATCGGCCCTGGGAAACGAAACAGGAGCCAACCTGATGATGACAGGCTCCGTTAAAAGCATCGTTGAAAAAGCAGGCGCAATTACAACCCGTTCGTATTTTGTTCATGCGTACCTCACCAACATTGAAACTGGCAAAGTCATCTGGGACGGGGAGTGTAACGACCTCAAATACTTTATCGAGCGCTGATAAAAACAGGAAAACTCCGCGGGTATAACGCGGAAAATATATTTTTCAGGAGGAAGAATAGAGTGACTATTTTCAAAAAGAAAAGGAATTTATGCGCGTGCCTTTTTTTGGCGCTGGCAGGGCTTTTTGCGTCCTGCTCGTCAAGTAATCCGTATGCGCGGCTTGATGATGCGGTGATGAATGATGAGTTTGCGCAAGGGCTTACTGTAATCGACGGGAGCTTCGCCGAAGGCGGTGAGCCGATTTACGATGCCGAAGCGGACGAAACCGGCGGCTTTACGGGCGGAGACGTGATTTCTCTTTTGCTTGACAAGGGACTGGTCGCCCACTACGCGGCCCTGAAAGGACAGGCCGTGCCGGATAAAGGGCCGGTGGATTTCAAAACCTCCGCCGAAAGCCTGAAAGATGCCGAAACGAAAATTGAAGAAGCCGCCGCGGGCAGCAAGGCGCAGTCGCTTCTTACTTTTATCGTCAACGATAAATCCAAAGATTACGCGGGCGAAGTATATGAAGATATATACCTGACGATTTTTAACGCCCTTAACTACTACCAGCAGGGAGACCTCGACAACTGCATAGCCCTCGCGCGGAGCGTAAGCGAAAAAATAACCGCCTACAGCGACGCCGCGGGAAAATCCCTGGACGTCCCGGCTGATTCGGGAGATGGAGCGGGCGAGGAGGACGGAGCCCTCGCCGCCGCCATAGGGCAGGTCATGGACAGCGTAAAAAGCGGCTTTAACGCTATTCTGGCCAATGCCTATAAAGCGCTTGGCGCCGGGGAAAAGCCCGTTGAGTTTTCCAACTCCGCCCTGGCTAACTACCTCGCGGCTCTCGCCTACAGGGCCAAGGGCGATGCCGGCAGCTCTCGCGTGAGCTTTGACAATTTGAACAAAGCCTATAAAGACGCGCCGGAAATCTACAAAAACTCACCTCCCGCCTCTCTCGCGGAAGAACTTACCGTACCCGGAGGAAAGGCGAGGCTCAACGTGCTGGCCTTCGCGGGCGTCTCTCCTGTCAAACAGGAGGTGGAAGTTCCCGCGCCTCTTCCTGCCGCCCTTTTTCCCCTGGTGGGCGCCAAAGGGCCGGTTACTCTTTTGGTTCCCGCGCTGGTTGAGCGAACCATACCCCCGGAGAACATCAAAATCAGCGTCAGCGTTGAGAACGGCCCGTCTTTTGAGCTTGAGCTTCTTGAAGATATGGTTGCCGTTACCAAGGGCGTTTTTCGCGCTAAACTTCCGGGCCTGCTGTTCAAAACCTACCTGCGCGTTACGGCAAAATGCATAGCGGTTGAGGCCGCGGCAAAAAAATCGGGTAACGCTCTTGCCCAGACCGCCGCGATTGCTGGAGGAATGGCGGCCATAAACGCCACGGAAGGGGCTGATACGCGCATGGGACGGTACTTCCCCGCGTACGCGTATGCGGGCGGCGTTACGCTTGACCCCGGTACGTATACCCTCACGGTTAAATACAGTAACGGCTATTCCTTCAAAAAGGAAAATGTCGAAGTCAAGGCAGGCGGCCTTAACCTTGTGGAAGCCGTCAGCGTCAACAGAAAATAAATCCGGTACTCAAGACCGCGGCGCCCTGGCGCGGCGGTCTTGAGGGTTTACGGCGCCGCGCGGGAGCGCGGCCAAAAAGACAGGAAAAGAGGAAAAGATGTATCTGCAGAGTGTGGGTTTCAGGAGGGCTCTGGCCGCGGCCTGCATCCTCCTTTTGGGGGGAGCGTTTTCTCTTGATGCGCAGTCCGCGCCTCCCCGCTGGTTTACGGAGATGGCTTCGGAGTATCCCGATGCGAAGTATTTGGCCGCCGCAGGTTCGGGTTCCAGCCGCAGAGGCGCGGAGGATGATGCTGCGGGCGGCCTTGCGAGGCTTTTTAGCGTAAAGGTAAAAGTGGACGCCGTAGCGCAGCAGAAGTACGCGGAATTTGTCAAGGGCGATAAAGCCTACAGTGAATCGGAGATGGCCGTAAGTCAAACGGTAGGTACGCAGGCAAGCGGCCAGTTTGTCAACATGAGGTTTTCCGACCCCTACACAGACCAAAATGGCACGGTTCATGTGGCGGCGTTCCTTGAAAGGGAGCCCACTGCGGCGATTTACCGGAGCCTGATTCAAAAAGACCTGGCAAAAGTCGATGATTTTTCGGGCAGAGCAGCCTCCGCTTCGGGTTCTCTCAAGCGGTACGCTTTTTACGACGCCGCCTACAATGTGGGGCTGAACGCGGAGCGGCTTTTGAGCCAGCTCCACATTATCCATGTGAATACGGCCCGTCCGTTTGAAGCTCTTTTGGACCTGACAAAAATCGCCGCGTCCCGCGACCGTGAGGCTTCCCGCCTTACCTGCGCGATAGATATAACCGGCGATGAGGATAAAAGGCTTATGGGGATTGTGAAAAAAGCTCTTGAAAGCGTGTTTTTATCGTACAAGGCGGACGGGCGGCTTTCCGTAAAAGGTTCCTGGTCTGTAGAACCGGTTACGGTTAATCCCCAGTTCAAATCGGTGGAGTGGATGGCAAACATTTCCCTGTACAACGAAGCAGGCGCGGCCATTGCGACTTTTAGCAAGCGGGCGCGGCAGAACGCGGCAACGGAGAATCAGGCTGCGGCTTTCGCATACAGGGAGGCGGAGAAAGCCTTGAACAAGGAACTTGTGGACGGGCTTAACAACTATTTAAAGCTGGTTGTTACGGGCCAGTGAGATTTTTTTGTACAGTCCGCCCGCAGCGGACGGATTTTGAGGGTTTTGCGTAAACCCCATAATAACATTTTATTTTGGAGGAAAGAATTATGAAAAAAAACGTGTGTGGTATTTTTCTCGCGGTTCTGGCGGTAGTCCTTGCCGCGGGATGCGCGAGCGGCGGCAGCGTTGGCGGCGGCGGCGGCTCTTCTTCGGTTTCGCCTGCACAGCCTGAGGCTGTTCAGCCTATTGTGAAGAAGCCCGATATGCTTGACCACAAGAATTTCAAGTGGGGAACGCAGCCGCCTGAGTGGGTAACAATGAACATTGACGAGCTTGAAGCTCTGGACAAGTACAAGAACGATTATGCTTTCAAGTTTGAGTCTCCTGTAGCGCAGAACCTTCAGGGCGCGGAGCTGTGGACGAAAAATTTTACCGCGGGCGCGGAAATCGCGGGACAGGTTAAGACGAGGGTGCAGGCCAAGTTTGCTGGAGCGGCGGCGGGCGATATAAACGAGCTTGGTACGTATATGGAAAACACCGTAAAGAGTCTGTCGGACGCTTCGTTCTCCGGTTTTCGGCAGAGAGATAACTACTGGGTTCAAATGCGGTACTACAAAGAGGACGGCAACAAAGACAAGGATGGTTTTACTTATCTCGCGCTGTATACGATTCCGCGCACGACTTTGGACAAGATGATTCAGGATGCCCTTGCCGGCGCTGAGTCCACGGAAAAACCCAAGACTGAAAACGAGAAGACCGCGCGCGAGCGTGTAAAAGAATCGCTTAAGGAAGGGTTTTAGTTTTTCCTGCTATTGGTAAGTTTCCCGTCCGCACGCCGGGAGGCGTGCGGACGGGGTTGTACGCCGCGCCGCGCAGCGGCGCGGGGCCGCCCGAAGGGCGGCTGCCCTGGGGCGCAAGGGATAGAAGCGGAAATCCCGCAGAAAATTGCCGTAGGCAATTTTTGAGGAATTGGAGCGGATAGCCCGACCGTGCGTTTTTTTGCCCCAGGCAAAAAAACGCGGGGTTGCGCACAAATTCTTACTTCTTTTCAATTCAAATTCATACATCTTTTTAAATTCAAATTCTTCGCATCACTTTTTTCCCCGCCGGGTAATGATTTTCCACCTTGTGGTGTTACATAGGGATATGAGGCGTATTCATTTTATTGCGGCTGTTTTTTTTCTGCGGCTTTTTTCCCTGTACGGCAGGGAGGTTGTTATCCGCGTGGAGGACGGGGAGCTGGGGCTTCCGCTTGAGGGGGCGATTGTCCATTCGTGGGACGGGGGCGTTTTCGAGTGCGATGAGGAGGGGGTCTCTCGTATTGAGGTTCCCGATACGGGGCGGGTTGTTGTGCGTGTGAGCTATCCGGGCTACGAGACGGGGCGGCTTGTTATTGGGGCTTTATCGGGCGATGAGATGAGGGTTTTGCTGCGCCTGGGCGGGGTTCTGGAGAGCCGGGAGCTTGTTGTGGAGGCGGCGGCTCCGGAGGGCGGTGAGGCGAGGCCGGGGCGCAGCGTGGGTGTTTCGGGGGAGAGTCTTGAGCGTACGGCGCGGGTGGGTATTGTCGAGGATGTGATGAGTTCGGTTAAGCTCCTTCCGGGCGTGGGCTATGGGAGTTCTTTTGACGCTATGCCTTCGATTCGCGGGGGGGCTCCGCGCGATATTATGGCTGTTCTTGATGGGTTTTATATTGAGTATCCTCCCTACCACTGGATGGGGGCTGTTTCGATTTTTGACCCGAATATGGTGAGCGCGGTGCGGCTTTCTCATGGGGTTTTTTCGGCGCGCTACGGGCATACGATTTCGGGGCTTCTTGAGGTGAGTTCGAAGCAGCCGCCGCCGGGCGAGACGGCTGTGGATGTGGGGGTTTCCACAAGCGCGGCTACGCTGAATATCGAGGCTCCTTTGGGAAAATCCGGGGGGCTTCTTCTTATGGGAAAGGTTACGTATTGGGACCCTGTGATTTGGGCGGCGAAGCAGGTTTCCGAAGATGTTCGTATGGTTACGAGGGCTCCCTATATACGTTCGGGGGCGGTTTCGGCGAATTACCGTTTTACACGCGACCTTAAATGGTCTTTGAATGGTTTTTTTGGGACGGACGGGGTAGGGGCGAAGATAACGGAGGATTACGCGGAGGGCGCTGCGGTGAACTCTATGGATATTTCTCTTGACTACACAAATTATATTGGGTTTCTCAGCATGGGCCTGGTGTGGAATCCGGCTTCGGGGACTGTTGTAAAAACAGTGGGGGGCGTGGGGTTTGCGGATGAGGGTGCGGAGTTTTCCCAGTCTGATACGGGTTCTGTGCGCTATAGTCAGGATTTTTTGAATACGTGGGGGAGTAGGCTGGCGGGCGCGACTTCATACGAGATTCGTCAGGATGAGTCCATGAGCGAGAGAATTTCGCTCCTCAATTATCAGGGGAGGGTTGACCTTGACCGTGAGCTGGGCGGGGGTTTTCTTGCGGCTGTGGGAAGTCAGGTTTTGTACACGGTGTTTGGGGCGAAGGAGATTCTTCATATGCTGGGTGAGGACGAGGCTCCTTCTCAGCTTCTGGGGGATGATGGCCTGTGGCATGATTATTATATGGGTTATCCTTTTGACTATACGCTTGATGTGCGTAACCGCAGCTTGAGGTCTTCTGGCTACGGGCTTCTTGAGTACGCTCAAGAGGGGGGAGGGTTCGGCGCGGAGCTTGGGCTGCGTGTTGACCATTTGCGGCTTTCGGGGAGGGATTATACGCTCTCCTCGCGGCCTACTTTGAGTCCGCGCCTTAACCTGGACTTTGAACTTGTCAGGAACGCGGGGGCTCTTGATTCGCTTGGCCTGACTGCGGGTACGGGGCTTTTCTCTTCGATGGACGATAATGTTGTTTTTATTCCCGACAGGGGCGGAATTGAGGATGGGGAGTTCAGGCTCAACCGTTCCTGGACTTCGCTTGCGGGTACAAAGGCGGAGTTTCTGGGAGCTTTTAGCTTGAGTTTTGAGGCGTACTATAAGTATATTTTTGACAGGGCCTATCAGAACATTATAACGGGCCCGGGGACGCCTGAGGAGATTGATTTTCGTTTTAACGGCGAGGGCCGTGTTTGGGGATTTGATGTGATGCTGCAGAAACTTTCTTCCCGCTATTGGGATGGCTGGCTTTCCTATTCTTTTACTCATGCGCGGTACAGGGACCCTCAGGGGATAGCGCGGGATTTTGCCATTTCCGATAACGCGGCTGTGGGCGGGGGCTGGTACTATCCTGCGTTCCACAGGTTTCATAATTTGAATTTGGTTGTCAATATAAAGCCTGTTTCCTCTTTTACTATAACAACGCGCGTGGGTTTTGCTTCGGGGGTTCCGCGCAAGGAGGTGGGGGCCATTAGTTCGCGCCTTGTGGAGCTTGCGGACGGGAGCTTGATTGAGAAGTACAAGCGCAGGGAGGTGTATTCCGATACGGCGCGGGGCGGTTTTTCCCTGCCCCTTGACCTTAAATTTTCCTTTTTCAGTTATGACCCGAAAAGCAAGGTCAAGCTGGAGGTGTATTTTGCTGTCGAAAATCTTCTTTCTTTGGTATACACTCCCAAAGGAGACAGGGATTTTAACGAGTATTCGGGGAAGGAGGAGCCTGATTCGGAGAATGCCTACGAGATTCCCTTTCCTTTGCCGTCTTTTGGGTTTAAGTGGAGTTATTGAGATGTTTGTGATGAAGATGTGTGTACGAAAAATGGCGCTGATTGTTCTTGTTTGCATATTTTGTACGGCCTGCGCGAGCCTTGTGGAAAATGCGGGCAGGGCCCTTGACGGGTCGGCTTTTGCCGAAAAATCTCTGGCTCTGTATCATACGGAATCGAAAAAGGGGGTGGGGGCGGAGTTTTTGCGGAGAAACTCTGATGGACTTGAGTTTATCGGCGTTTCTTTGGACAATATGCCGGGACTGAGAATCAATATTTCGCTTCCGGCTGAAGACGGGAGGTTTAATCTCCTGTGGCTGGACTTTTTTACGTCCCATCTTGATGGCTGGAACGAGTTCAGCATGGACGCGGTGGGCGGGGGCTTTTTCCGGCGGGAGAGGGATACTGCTGTTGTGCGGTTTGAAGGCTCTGCGGAGGCTGTTGCCATTACAGGGGGCAAAATACGGCGGCGGGAAACGCGGCTCTCTGGTGAGGACGCTCTTACGGCCCTCCGGGCCCGCGAGGAGAGAATCAGAGCCCTTGCCCAATGGATGAAGGAGAGAGGGGGCGCGCCTGAGTTTTCCGTGTGGGAGGATTTTGAGGCGTACTGGAAGCCTTTTGTTTTGCCGGAACTTCTTCCGGCCCGGGAGCGGCCCGCAAACTGGAATACGGCTTCACAGATGCGGCGGGCCGAGGATATATACTGGAACATGGACTACACCCGCGCGGTGTTTCCCGAAAATCTGTGGGAGGTTCGTGATTCGGGGACGCTCCTCCGCGATTGGGAGGAAGCCGGGAGGTGGCTGTATTTTGTTTACCAGTGGGAGAGCCTGTTCGGTTTTCTCGCGGGGGAAACACATCTTGTAAGGATAGAGAGGTAGATGAATGCAAGACGGAAGCGGAAGTTTTTCCCTGCTCGCGCTTTTTCAGATGGGCGGGGCTTTTATGTGGCCCCTGCTTGTTTTTTCGGTTGCGACCATAGCCCTTGCGGTGGAAAGGACTGTGTATCTTTTGTACCATAATCTGAGGCTTGACGATATACGGGACGTTGTGGAGGGATATATCCGCGAAAAGAATATCCCCGCCGCGAAGGAGTATCTTGAGTCCATTATGCGGCGCAGGATTGGGGCGCGGACTCTTCTTGCCCTTGTAAGCCGCGCGGGTCTTTCGGAGCACCGCATCGAAAAGGCTGTGGAGGCACAGGCCCAGAGCACTCTTACCGCCCTGGAAAACGGTTTTAACTTTTTGACGACTTTGGGTTCAATCGCGCCTCTTACGGGTTTTTTGGGCACGGTGTCCGGCATGATTGGGGCCTTTAAGTCCATAGCCGAGGCCACCGAGGTCAACGCCCAGATTGTGGCGAACGGCATCTACGAGGCCCTGATTACCACGGTTTTCGGCCTTATTATAGCGATTATCGCTGTGGCGGCTCATTCGATTTTATCGCACGTTGTTGACAAGTTCGCGGCGGAGATTGAAAAAATCTGCGCGGATTTTATTGCAGAGCTTGCTCTTGAGAATTCGGTGGAGGAGAGGAACAGTTCCGTATGAAGATTCTCCGCCGCAAGCGTCCTTCGCGGGAAGATTCAAGCGCCCTGAGCGACCTTGCCTTTCTTCTTATTATTTACTTTATCGTTATTGCGGGGTTTAACGTCAACAAGGGTTTTCTCATGAGCCTGCCCACGAAGGATTCAACGCGCTTTGTTCTGCGGGATGAGCTTCTGCGTTTTGAGCTTGACGCTTCGGGGACGCTTGTTTTTCGGGGGGCTCCCACGGATTTTTCGCTTGCGGAGAAGGAAATCCAAAAAGGGCTTGACCAGCATCCCAACATAGCGGTTGTTCTTACCGTGGACCCGGAAGCTCCCTGGCAGAAGGTAGTCTCCTTTGTTGAGCTTGCCCAGAGGCTGCAGGTGGATTCTTTTTCCTTTACGCCGGCAAAGGCAGCGGGGAGCGGCTTGTGAGAATCCGGCGCGGCAGAAAAAATATAGTTGTTCCGACAAACGCCATGTCGGACGTAGCTTTCCTCCTTCTGATTTTTATCATGCTCCTCGCCCTGATTAATTACCGCCGCGAGGTAAAAATTGAGTACCCCGAAGCGGAGAGCGCGAAAAAAACCAGCGCGGAAAAAAACCTTGAGATTTGGATTGACAGCGCGGGAGGGCTTTACCTCGACGGAGTTCCGGCGGAGCTTGGAAGGATTGAGGACGCTCTTATCGATGTGTACCACAGGTCGCCTGACACGCGGGTACACGTCATAGCGGACAGGGACACGCCTTTCCGGCATATTCGCGGGGTTCTGGATATTTTGCAGCTCATCCAGTACAGGGTTGTCAGCTTTGTGGTGAAAGATGCGTAAACTCAACAGAATGAGGCTGGGCATTTTTCTCGCGGTGGGGAGCCTGCACGTGGCGCTCCTCCTTCTCATTGCTTTTGACGTTGAAATCATCGCGGGGCCCGCTCCCAGCCCGCTGATTGTGATGAAGCTCACCGACCTTGAGGAACTGCCGCCCGAACCGCCCAAGCCCCAGGAAGAGCGGCATACGACGAGCGACCCCGTAGCGCAGAACATGGTTGAGACGGACGAGCTTCCGCCTGAGGAACCTGTCGCCCCCCGTGCCTCTCAGGGCGAGGCGTATCTTCCCATGCACAAAGTTTCGGTGCCGCCCGCTTTTTCGGAGAAGGAAATTTTGCAGGCCCTTGTCTATCCGCCCATAGCCCTGCGCTCAGGCAACGAGGGCATGGTTGTTCTTGAACTTTTTATCAGCAGCGCCGGCAGGGTGCAGAGCATCAGGATTATGAAGGAGGAGCCGCCGGGGAAGGGTTTCGGGGAGGCCGCGCTCAAGGCTTTTCAGGGGCGAACCTGCACACCGGCCCAGGCGAACGGCGTACCCGTTGCCGTGCGTTACCGCTATCCCGTGAGGTTTACGATTAAGTAGGTTTGCCGCGCTTTAAGACTTGAGAATTTTGGCGCATTTTGCTTCGCAAAAACCCTTAGCCCGATAAAACGCGGATTTTAGCTATACGCACAATCAGGCTAAGTGCGTCATACCAACACTGCGTGGCTGTGGTTCTAATCGCGTTTTTGAGGGGGGCTTTGCGGGGCTTCGGCCCGTTGGACCAATGCCCCTCCAATCCATTGGTTTTGCGACTTCGCGGTTCGCTGAAAAGCGAACCG
>JAITGB010000064.1 GCA_031280945.1 Spirochaetales bacterium | reverse complement strand
CTATCCGCTCCAATTCCTCAAAAAGCCTTCGGCTTTTCTGCGGGATTTCCGCTTCTATCCCTTGCGCGGGCGGGGCTCCGCCCCCCGAACCCCCGCCGCAGGGCGGGCTATGTTTGTTCCTGCCTGTACAGGGTTATGAGGGAGTCTTTGAGTACCTGGGAGAAATTGATGTGCCGCGATTCGGCGAAGGCGTTAAGCCATGCGGGAATTGTGAGGTTTTTCCGTACTGCTTTATTTCCGTGTTTCTCGGCATAGGTATCCATATCCAGTACCAAAAGGCTTACAAAACCGCCTTCGTTTGGGTGTATGTCCTGAATAGCGCTTGCTTTTGGGGCTGGCTTTCCGTCTTCGATTTCGTCAAGAACCCAGCCTGCGGCGGCGTCTGTTCCCATGACTATGGCTTCGGATATGCTGGCGCCGCCGCTCACGCAGCCGGGAAGGTCGGGAACTTCTACTGCATAGCCGCCTTCGCCTTCATAAAAAATTGCGGGATATATAAGTTTCATGCAAACCTTTAACTGTTTTCAGTGTCCAGCCGTCTTTCAGAAGCAGCCGTTCAATGTCCTGAAACTTCATCTCTTAATTTATACGCATTATGCGTATGAATGTCAAGGTTTTTTGAAGGGGTTTGCCTGTCTCGCCCGCCGCGAAGCGGCGGGCGGGTGGGTGGCGGCCCGCGCAAGGGATTGGAGGGGACGCGCAGCGTGTCTTTTTGGGCCTGAGGCACAAAAAGACCGGAGCGATAGCGCAGCCCCGCAAAGCCCGACTCTGCGCTTTTTCCCTTTAGGAAAAAGCGCAGAGTTGCGCCCAGAACCTGAAAAATCTGATTGCTTTTGGTGTGATTTTTCAGCCGAAAGTGAGAATTGAACTCACGACCTACGCTTTACGAGAGCGTCGCTCTACCCCTGAGCTATTTCGGCATGGTGGGGAGTGTACTGTTTTGCGGGGGGAAATTCAAGCCCTGGGGCGGGTGGCCGATAATGTATGTATGCTGAGGGGTTTGTATATCGGGACCTGCGGTATGAAGGCTGAACAGAACCGTATGGATGTTGTTTCCAATAATTTGGCCAACGTGGATTTGACGGGGTTCAAGAGCGATACTGTGTCGTTCAAGGCTTTTCCTGAGCTTCTTATCCGGCGTTTCGATGATGATGGGCTGCGGAAGATTCCTATGGGCTCTGTTGACTGCGCTCCTGTTGTGGGAAAGCTGGGCACGGGGGTTGAGACGAATGAGGCGTATACGCATTTTTCTCAAGGTTCTTTGAAGCCTACGGAGAACGATTTTGATGTGGCCCTGAACGGGAAGGGTTTTTTTGTTGTTATGACGCCCTACGGGGAGAGGTATACGCGCAACGGGACTTTTCTTTTGGGGCCGGAGAGTCTTCTTGTTACCAAGGAGGGGTTTCCTGTTCTGGGGGATTCGGGTGAGCCTATCAAAATCAAGGCGAACAATTTTGTTATTGACCAGGACGGCAAGGTTATGATTAACCGCCGTTTTCAGGATAACGATGAGAGGCTTGTGTCCCAGAGTGAGAACGAGTGGGAGGATACAATCCAGCTTGACCGTTTACGAATCGTGGATTTTCCGCGGGAGAGGTATTTGGAAAAGCAGGGTTCGTCCATGTGGAAGGAGACGGAGGATTCGGGGCCTGCCCTGGACTTGGGGGGGGCAAAGAGGCCGCGTGTTCTTCAGGGCTACCTTGAGGCGGCTAATGTGAATCCTGTTTCGGAGATGGTGAGAATGATTGAGGTGAACCGCGCGTATGAGGCGAATCAGAAGTCTGTGCAGACGCACGATTCGCTTTTGGGCAGGCTTCTCAATGATGTTATGAGGCTCCAGTAGGTTTGAGCGCGGGCTTTGACGGATTTGGGCTTTGACGGGCCCCGGCGGATTTTAGGAAAAAGGAGATAGCGAGATGGTTCGTTCCCTATGGACGGCGGCTGCGGGCATGATTGGCCAGCAGTTCAATATTGATACGATTGCGAACAACTTGTCCAACGTAAATACGACGGGTTTCAAGAAGAACAGGCCGGATTTTGAGGACCTTCTGTATCAGACGCTCAAGGTTGCCGGAACGCCTGCTACGGAGTTTACTCTTGTGCCCACGGGGATTCAGGTGGGGCTTGGCGTTAAGGCGGCTTCCACGCAGAAGATTTTTTCGCAGGGTTCTCCGCAGAACACGGGCAACCTGAACGATGTGGCAATTTTTGGTGAGGGTTTTTTCCGTGTTCTTCTGTATGACGGCAGTTATGGCTACACGCGGGACGGGGCTTTTAAGATTGACCAGAACGCCCAGATTGTTACTTCGGACGGCTACCGGCTTGTGCCGGAGGTTATTCTTCCTGAGGACTTTATCGCGGAGAGTCTTGCGATTACAAAGGACGGGCGCATTACGGTAAAAACTCCGCGCACGGGGACGGACAGTATTCAGGTTGGGCAGATGGAGCTCTACCGGTTTATAAATCCGGCGGGCCTTCAGGCTGTGGGGGAGAATATTTTCAAGGTGTCTCCGGCTTCGGGAGACGCGATTGCGGGGCAGCCTGCGCGGGATGGCATGGGGCAGGTTATGCACCAGTTTTTGGAAATGTCCAATGTGTCGGTGGCTCAGGAGATGGTCAACATGATTGTGGCCCAGAGAGCCTATGAGTTTAATTCCAAGGCGATTCAGACTTCCGATACGATGCTGGGAATCGCGGCGAACCTCAAGAGGTAGTTTATGTCCACGACTGTTGATAGCGCAATGCTGGGTTACGGCGAGAGCCGCATGGGGGCGCTCAATAACGCGGCGCGGCGGGTTTCGGGCAAAAAGACTGAGGACGAGAAGCTCCGCGAGGCGTGTCTTGATTTTGAGGCAATTTTTATCAAGCAGATGCTGGACGCCATGCGTAAGACGGTGAACAAGTCGGGCCTCATGGACGGCGGCATGGCCGAGGATATTTTTGAAGATATGCTCTACGATGAGAGGTCGAAACTCATGGCCCGAAACAGTTCTTTGGGCCTTGCGGCAATTCTTTATGACCAGTTAAAGAGCGAGGCGGGGGATGCTCCGGCTGCGGGCATGACAGGCAGGATGCCGCAGGCAAACGGAGCTGCCCGCGTGTATAGGTAGATTTAAGGATTATAGTAAGGGCTATTTTATGCCATTTTCTTCGTCATTAATTGTTTTCTTTCTTAAATCGTGTATCGGTTTAGAGTTTCTTATTTTTTCAACTGAACTAATTGCATAAGCGGCATCATTTTCACTTGTTTCGTATTTATGCGGATACCGTATATCATTGGCAAATTTGTTCAAAAATGCACATTCTGTTATGATGTTCTCAAAACTCTTATCCAATTCACCGCAAAGATTATTTAAAAACCGTAAATCATGGGTCTTTTGAGGCACGCTGTTTTTGGAAATCAAATACCCTTTTATATATTTCTCTACCGCTTGCGCACAATGATAGCAAATAATTTCATAATGCTTTCGCGGCGATTCATATAAAAGTAACGCTGAGTCAAAATCATTATCCGCTATATCCATCCATTCTTTTACATCCTCACTATTCATGTATTATTTTTCCCTTTTGTGAAATTGTTCTCTCAAATATATTTTTTACCTTTCGTGAATTAAAGACGCTTTCAGTATTTAAAAGTAAATCGATAAAGAAAATTTTCTTGTAGCTTAAATCAACCATTATTTTTGTATACAATTCAGAGAAATTATTTATATTATCAGGGGTTACAATGTATATGTCCATGTCGCTTTTCTCTGTTGGATTTCCGTATGCGTAGGAGCCAAACAAATATATATATTTTGCCGGAACAAATTTCAGGATTGAGTCTTTTATATCGCCTATTCTCTCTGTAAGATTATTCACAAATTTATTGTATGTTTATTTCATTCTTTTGTCAAGCCGCGCCATTTTCCCTGCGCCATTTTCCCCATTTTTTACAAAGTTTCAATTTACCTGAGATAAAACCCGCCGTTTACGTCTATGGTTGCGCCTGTAATATAATCTGAATAACTGGTGGCAAGAAAATACACGGACTTTGCAACGTCAAGGGCGGCGCCGAGTCTTTTGAGGGGTATAATGTCGGGGTTGTCGTTTCTCTCGCGGGTCATGTCCGTGAGCATAAATCCCGGACAGATGCAGTTGACGTTGATTTGAAACTGTGCGCAGTAGCGGGCGTAGGCCTTTGACAGGGCTATGATTCCTCCTTTAGCCGCTGTGTAATGCACTCCTGCGGCAAAGCCTCCGAGTTGTCCGGCCTGCGAAGCTATGTTGACGATTTTTCCGCTGCTTTTTTTTGTCATATAGGGAAGAACGTGCTGGGAGCAGAACTGGGGGCCCCGCAGATTGACTGCAAGCATACGGTCCCA
>JAITGB010000103.1 GCA_031280945.1 Spirochaetales bacterium | reverse complement strand
CTCCGCGTTTTTTTTGCCGTTGGAAAAAAAAACGCAAAGCCGGGCTTTCCGCTCCAATTCCTCAAAGCCGCTTCGCGGCTTCTGCGGGATTTCCGCTTCAATCCCTTGCGCGGGCCATCACCCCCGCGGGGTTTTGCTCCGCAAAACCCCGCGAAACGCCCCGCCCCCCGGCGCGGCTCCGCCGCGCCGGACATACAAGGCCCAGCCCTCATTTTCTTTTTTTCCACGGCAAACTCCGCACAAGAATTGACATACACACAAGAACAAAACCCGCAAAAAGAAAACTCCTAAACCTCTTAACAGGCGAAAGCCGGAAACCCCTGCGCCCCCGCTCCTCCTCAAAGTCCGCAAGAGCATCCGCAAGGGAAGAAAGAACCCCCGGGTCCTGCGAAGAAAAATACTCCCCGCCGGAAATCCGCGCCGCGCTTACGAGGGCCTCCGCGTTCAAACGGCTCACAACAGCCTGCCCGTCCCTGCCCATAACAGTCTCCCCGCCGGAAAGCCTTATAACCGCGCCCGAAGAGCTCCCCATGCCCACAGCAAAAACCGGAATCCCCCCGGAAGCAGCCTTCTCCGGAGAAAAACCCGAAAAATCCGACAAAGACTCCCCGTCCGAAAAAAGCGCAATCACCCTCCCCCGGCCCGCCGTCTCTTTCGGAAAAGAGCGCAGAGCCTCCTCCAGCCCCGCCTCTATGCTCGTTCCCGGCTCCCGCACAAGGGCAGGACTTATCTGCCGGAAAAAATTCTCCAGAATCTCGCGGTCTTCCGTCAAAGGAACCGCGCGCACAGCCCTCCCCTTAAAAACAACAACCCCAAACCTCGCGCGGCTGAAGCTGCGCGTCAAGGCAAGAGCCATATCCGAAGCCGCTCTCAGGCGCGTGGGACTCACGTCCTGGGCAAGCATACTGCGCGAAACATCCATAACAAACATCACATCAAGACCCTCAAGGTCTTCCTGCACAGGCTCCCTGCCCCACGAAATGCCCGCAAGGGCAAGGGAAGCGAAAACAATAAAACACGCGAAAAAAAGGCAAAAGAGAAACGAGCGCACAAAAAACCACTCACCTCCCGCAAAACCCGTAAGCCGCTTCAGGGAAACCTTCCCCTGCCTGTAGTTTTTGCGGCCCGTTACAACAACAGGAATAACCAGGAGCATGACAAGCAAAAAAAGAGGCTCTTCTGTACTCACACAACCTCCCGCAGAAAACGGAAACGTATAAAAAAATCCAGAACCAAAAGCGCAAGGCCAACAAGAATAAACGGAATGTGGCCCGCCTCGGTCTTTACCTGAATACGGGCCCTCTTTTCCACGGTTTCAAGAGAATCTATCGCGCCGAAAACCGCGCCCAGGGTTCCCGGATTTCCCGCGGAAAAATAGCTCCCGCCCGACTCCTCCGCGACAGAACGAATCACCTCTTCGTCAAAGCCCCCCTCAAGGCTTCCCCGGAAAATTTTCCCCGTAGCGGGGTCGGTAAACTCAATGGGAGCCTCCCCTCCCCCGCCTATTCCTATGGTGTAAATGCGTATGCCCATGCCCGCCGCAAGCCGCGCCGCCGTACCGGGCGATATTTCCCCCGCGTTGTTCTTGCCGTCCGTCAAAAGGATAATGACTTTTTCTCCGGCGGAACTTGCCTGTAAGTGCAGGGCCGCCACAGCAAGGCCCATGCCTATAGCGGTTCCGTCCCCCATATCCATGATGCGCAGCCTGTCAAGCTCCTCAAGAAAAAAAGCGTAGTCAAGCGTAGGCGGAACCCGTAAAGCCGCCTCATAGCCAAAAACCACAAGCCCTAGGGGGTCATTCTCCCTGCCCCGCACAAAACGCCGGACAGTTTCCCGCGCCGCCTCAAAACGGTTTTCCGGCGGGAAATCCCGGGCCGCCATGCTGGGAGAAGCGTCTATGACGAACATCATATCAACGCCCCGCGTGAGAAAAACCCTTTCCCTCACCGTAAAACCCGGCCCCGCAAGAGCCATAACAAGAAAGAGAAAACCCGCCCAGAAAGCGGCGTGGGAAAAAACAAGCGCGCAGCGCAGGGCCCCCGAAGACGGGGAAAACCCCCTCCCCTTCCACACATCAAAGGCAAAGGGGACGAGGCTCGCCCTCTTCCTCCAAAAATGGCGCAGGTATATTCCCGGAAAGGCAAGGAGGGCAAGGGTAAGGTACAGGGGGGCCTCAAACGTAAACATGGCTATCCTGCCCCTTTTCCAGTTTTGCGCTAAACTCCGTTACAAGGCCCAAATCCAGAAGCCTTTTTTCCCTGCTTGATGTTCTTCCCCCGAACTTTACCTCGTCTCCAAAGTGAAACATGGAAAGAAGCTCCTGCGACTTGGCAGCGTACGCAAGACTTTCACAGGATGCGGCTTCCATTTCGCGGGTTGTCCAGGCGAGGTAGTTGCCTTTTCCGCGCAGGGTAAGGTAGGTCTTTACCGACAGGAGGAGGGAAATATAAAAAGCGCGCGAATCCATTTCCGCTATATGGGAGCGCAAATGGGAAAGCTCTTTCTTGAGTTTTCTGTAGGGGCGGCGTTCCCGCGAAAAGGCCGCAAGCCTGCCCACAACAGGGCGGAGCCAAATACGAAAGGCCGCAAACGTGAGGGGCAGGGCCGCAAGGATGCCCGCGATGAGGGCGATGACAAGGCGGGAGCCGGGAAGGAGGAGTACGCCCCGGTGCGGGGCCGGGTCGCGGAAGGTTTCGTCCGTCAGGGAAGCCACGCCCGCGATAAGCCCTTCAAGAACTATATCGCCGAATTTCATGGCCGGTATGGTGTGGCTGCCTGTTTCGTAGGAGGTAAACACAATGAGAATTTCGCGGTGAGCTTCGCGGGGAATAACGCGCGCATCGTGAAATTCGCCCCAGCTAATGTCGGGGAGGTTTTTCGGGGGGGTGAGCTGTACGCTGGCCGCGGCCCGCACAGTCAGGCGCAGTTCCACTCTGTCTCCCACGTAGAAGGTTTGGGGAACGAAGCGTATGTTTTCCACTGTGTAGAGGTTTTCGGCAGATAGAGGCTGTACGCCCCACAAAGCGAGGAGAAAAAGCGCCATGAAAAAAACCGCGCACAAAGAGGACGCGCAAGGGATTGGAGGGGACGCGAAGCGTGCCACGGCGCGGCAGCGCCGTGGCCGAAGCCCCGCAAAGCCCGGTTTTTGCGGAGCAAAAATGCGCCCGAAAACGGCTGCGTTCCAAACGTTTTTTTTGCTCATCGCCTGAGCTTCCTTCTCTCGAAAAATTTCGTGAGTTTTTCGCCGGGGTCGTCTGTCGTGGAAATTTCCAGGGTGGAGACCCCAAGCCTGCCGCATTCGCGCTGCCACTGCCGCCGCCGCGACTGGCTGTAGTCGTTGTAGGATTCGCGGAAACGCCGCGAGAGGCCGTAGCCCGCTATAACTTCGCGGGTTTCGGGGTCCTGGAGCCACGCGAGGCCGGTTTCGGGGAACTCCGTGTCTTCGGGCGAGGAGATGCGTACGGCGATGACATCGTGCTTGCGGCTCAAGATTGAGAGTTCGCGCTCGTAGCCGCCTGTTTTGAAGTCGGAGAGGATAAAGACTATGCCGCGTCTTTTCAGGGCTTCGCCTGAGGCGCGCAGGGCCAGGGCAAGGTCGGAGCCGCGGCCCTGGGGCCGGAAGTGGAGCATATCTCCCATGAGGCGCAGGGCGTGGCGTTTTCCTTTGCGGGGGGGAACCCATTTTTCTATTTTTCCGGTAAAGAAGACCGCTCCTACCCTGTCGGAGTTCTGTATGGCGGCGAAACTGAGCATGGAGAGAAGGAGGGTTGAGGTTTCGCGCCTGCCGGAACTGCTGCCGCCCAGAAAAACCGAAGGAGATACGTCCACAACGAGAAACAGGGTAATTTCCCGCTCTTCGCGGAAGGTTTTTGTAAAGGAGCTTCCGAAGCGGGAGCTGACGTTCCAGTCTATGAGGCGCGCATCGTCTGTTTCCACGTATTCGCGCACTTCGTCAAACTCTATGCCCTGGCCTTTGAAAACAGAGCGGTAGCCTCCCGCGAGGATTCCTTCGACGAGTTTTACCGAAACTATGCGCAGGTTCCGCAGAAGCGCCCTGCGTCCGTCGCCGTTCACGGCACGGGAACCGTGGAGAGGAGGTTCGCTATAACGTCATCCGCTGTAAGTTCATCGGATTCGGCCTCGTAGGAGAGGACGATTCTGTGCCGCAGAACTCCGGGGGCTACGGCTTTGATGTCTTCGGGCATAACGTAGGCCCTGCCCTCAAAAAAAGCCTGCACACGGGCGCAGCGGTACAGGTAGATTGTGGCGCGGGGGGAGGCCCCGAACTCTATGTAGCGCGCGTAGCTGTTGTGGCCCCGGGGTTTTTCCCGCGAAGCTCCGGTGAGGGCGACTATGTAGTTTTCTATGCGCTCGTCCACGCGAATTTCGGCTATAACGCCCTGGAGCTTGCGTATATCGGCTTTGGAGATTGCCTTTTTTACGGGCGCGGGCTTTCCAGAACCTACCCTGCGGAGAATTTCAAGCTCTTCCTCCGGCGAAGGGTAGCTCACAAGGGCTTTTATGATAAAGCGGTCAAGCTGGGCTTCGGGCAGGGGGTAGGTTCCCTCGTGTTCAATGGGGTTTTGGGTCGCAAGGACAAAGAAGGGGTCAGGCAGGGGGTAGGTGTTGTCGCCCAGCGTTACCTGTTTTTCTTCCATTGCTTCGAGGAGGGCGCTCTGCACTTTGGCCGGGGCGCGGTTTATTTCGTCCGCCAAAATAATGTTGGAAAAAACAGGGCCTTTACGGGGGAGAAATTCTCCTGTTTGGTGGCGGTACACGAGGCTGCCTGTGAGGTCCGCGGGCAGAAGGTCGGGGGTAAACTGTATGCGCTTGAAGCTCACGTCCAGCGCTTCGGCAAGGGTTTTTACCGCGAGGGTTTTGGCAAGACCCGGAACGCCTTCCAGAAGGACGTGGCCTTCGGCAAGAACGCCCATCAAAAGGCCGTCGAGCATTTTTTTCTGTCCGACAATAGAAAGCGATATTTCTTCCCGCGCTTGTGCGAGAAGCTCTAAAGAGGCGTCCACCTGGCTTTGAATTTCCTGTATACTCAACTTTTCTAGCTCCTGTAATCAGCGTTTTCCGTAACGTATTCGCGGGAGAGGTCCGCGCCGTACACAACGGCGGAGGCGTCCCCGTCCTTCATCTGGACAAAAATATCAACGCACTTCTCATGCGGGGGGAATTTTTTATTCTGGGGGTCCATCGCGGCGTCCTGCAGGTACGCCGAAAGGAGTTTTTCCTTTGCCGCCTCAAGCGCAAAAGCCCCGTTCTCAAATATGGTCTCCTCTCCCAGACGCACGAGAAGATTTTTTCCGTTCATCTCAATGCCGCTGTTTCCGGCCCAGTCGCCAATGGCGGACACTATGCGGCCCACGTTGGGGTCATTGCCGTACACCGCGGTTTTGACGAGGGGAGAATTGACGACCGCCTTTGCCAAATCCCGCGCTTCGGCGAAACTTTTGGCCCCGGAAACCGAAAGCCGCATAACGTGGGAGACACCCTCGCCGTTTCTCACGATGCTGTGGGCGAGCTTCGCGCAGACCTCTTCAAGGGCGGCCTCGAAAACTTCCGGGGCCACAGAGGGCTTTGTTCCCGAACTTAGGGCAATCACGGTATCGCTCGTACTTTGGTCGCTGTCAACGGACATACAGTTAAAAGTCCTTTCCGCCGCGCGGGAGAGGCTTTGCCGCAGAGCCTCCTGCCCTATATCTATATCCGTGAGGAGAAAAACCAGCATGGTGGCGAGGTTGGGCTCAATCATGCCCGCGCCCTTAGCAAAACCGAGAATCCTGCCCTCCCCTACAGGAACTGAATGGACTTTGGGGTAAGCGTCTGTGGTCATAATCGCCCGCGCCGCATCGAGGCAGCTTCCCCTGTGGAGCCCCGCGCACAGGCCCGGAAGAGCCCCCTTCATCTCCTTAACGGGCAGGCTCCAGCCTATAATTCCCGTGGAAGCAGGGAAAAAAGCATTGGCCCGCAGGCCCAGCGGCTCTGCAAGGGCGCCAAGAACTTCCTCCGCGTCCTCAACTCCACGGGGCGCGCAGACGTTGGAAATCTTGTTGTTGATGAGAACCCCGCGCACAGCCCCCTCTTTGAGCCTCTCGCGGCCTATGAGGACGGGCGCCCCGGGAAAACGGTTTCGCGTAAAAAGCGCCCCGAAAGCCGCGGAGGGCTTGTCTAAAAGCACAAGGGCGAGCCGCAGGGGAAGAGGCTTTTCCACAGGCCGCTCTTTGGGGAAAAAGCTCGTCTCCGCCGCCGCGGCCCTGAAACCCTCCGGCAGTCCGGCAAGAGATTCAAGGTAGCCGAGGTAGTCTTTCTCGTTCGTAAAAACCATGTACTATTTTACTCTATAGAGAGCGGTTTTTCAAGGAGCATAAAAAATATTTGATTTTTCGGAAGGAATTTGGGCGCATCCCGAGCAAATTTCCCAAAGGGAAATTTGCGAGCCCGATAAAACGCGGATTTTAGCTATACGCACAACCAGGCTAAGAGCGTCATACCAACATTACGTGGCTGTGGCTCTAATCGCGTTTTTGAGGGGGGCTTTGCGGGGCTCTGGTACTGCCGCTTTGCGGCAGTACACGCTTCGCGTCCCCTCCAATCCAGGCTGCATGGGCGAGCAGCAAACTCGAAGAGTTTGCGACCAGCCCCTTGCGCGGCCCACGGGCCAAGACCACAGGCCCCGCCACAGCGGAACTTTAGCGGCAGACCACGCGAAAGCCGATTGTTCCGCTCCACCTCCACGGCTCGTAGTTGGGCCGGTTAAAAACATGGCAACCATACTCATCGTAAGTAAAAGCGCCGCCTCGCAGCTCACGCTTCGAACCCGAAGCGGGCCCGGCAGGAGCGCCGGCCCATACGGGATTAGTTACCGCTGTAGTATCAACAGAACTCCTATACCAGTCCCAGCACCATTCACTCACGTTCCCGGTCATGTCATACAGGCCCGCGCTGTTGGGCAGTTTGGTTCCCACAGGGTGCACTCCATAATCTCTATGAGTAGGGGGTACATCATTCTCCGACCCCATTGAATACCAGGCGTAATCGGCTAAACCCGCGGCATTGGTTCCCGCATGGGTATAGCTCCACGCGCCGGCAGAGGGATTCCCGCCCCGCGCAGCGTATTCCCACTCAGCCTCCGTGGGCAGGCGGTAGCCGTTCTTGCTCGTATCCATAAAGGCATTATCGCAGGCTGCGGTATTACCGGAATCTTTGATTATTGCGCCGCTATAATAATACACCGGAGCTTTCCCGCTCATCTCGCTGTAGGCGTTGCACCACACAATGGCGTCCCGCCAGTTTATTTGCGTTACAGGGCGGCTCTTCTTCTGCGCGGCAGTCCACGCGCTGCTGTCCGTCCCCTGTCCCGCATTAAGACTCCCCGCATTGGGGTACCCTTCGGCTCCCGCATTGGCAAAACTATACCCGCGCTGTCCCGCCCAGTCATAGACCTCTTTCCACACCTGGTATGTGGTCTCGTATTTGGCAATCTTGAAGGCGCTTAAGG
>JAITGB010000097.1 GCA_031280945.1 Spirochaetales bacterium | reverse complement strand
GCGCTCTTTACGCCCAGATTGGAAAGAACCCGCGCAAGAGGCTCAACCAATTCAGGCGAGTACACCCCCAAAAGCTCCATGTTGGCCCCCGCCGGATTTACAAGCGGGCCCAGAATATTAAAAATCGTCCTGATGCCCAGCTCCTTGCGAACCGGCGCAACGTACTTCATGGAAATATGGTAATTCTGCGCAAAGAGAAAACACAAACCAATACTCTGTAAAAGCTCCAAACTCTTTTCCGGCGAAACAGAAATATTTACCCCCAGAGCCTCGAACACATCAGCGGCTCCCGACTTGCTGGAGGCCGCCCTGTTGCCGTGCTTGGCCACAGGAATCCCCGCGGCGGAAATCACCAAAGCCGCAGTCGAAGAAATGTTAAAAGAGTTCGACCTGTCCCCGCCCGTCCCCACAATCTCAAGAGCGTCCCTGTCGTGCAGAACACGAACGCAGTGCCTCCTCATTCCCGAAGCCGCAGCCGTAATCTCCTCGATAGTCTCGCCCTTGACAGCCATAGCCGTCAGAAAAGCCGCCATCTGAATCTCCGAAGCCCTGCCGCTCATAATCTCGTCCATGACAGCCTCAGCCATCTCGCGGCTCAAATCTTTACGCGCCGCCGCAAGCGCAATCGCTTCCTTAATCAATTCCTTCTCCTGTACGCATAACCTGTGTTTCTATATATAGTAACACAGAAAAAAAGTCAAGCTCTTTTTGGAAAAGAATTCTCTGGAGAAGATTTGGGCGCATTTTTTGCCCAAAGGGCAAAAAACCGGGCTTTGCGGGGCTTCGGTCCCGCCCGCAGGGCGGGACTGCTTCGCACCCCTCCAATCCCTTGCGCGCCCAGGGGCTGCGTGGAGAAAAAAACTATTCTACAAAAGGACTGGCCGGCGGAGGAGAAGCTCCCAAAAGACGCCGGAACACATTCAGATGGGAACCAATAAAAAGCGCCCCGTACAGGGTGATGACCAGACCCAGAACAAGAGGCAGCGCAATCCGCAGGCCCGGAATAATGCGGTTTAACTCCGGCAGAATTGTGCTAAAGGGAATGAGAAACATTCCCAGAAGGATAAAAAGCCCCGTTCCCACCCAGTTCCGCAGGGAAAGCTCGCGCCTGTTTTCGGAGAAGAACTCCTTCCCGGCTGCCCACGCCGCCTGCCCCTTTACAATCCGGGCCATAACCCCGGAAACGAGGCTTTCCCCCGGCGCGAGGTTCCCCCAGACGCGGGGAGAGCTCATCAGCTCCTCAAGGCCCCGCGCTTCGGCGGCGCAGCGGGCGCAGGTTTCAAGGTGGGCCGCGGCCCCTTCCGGCAAAGCCTCGCCGTTATCCAGCTCCAGAAAAATTTGCATGAATTTTTCACATTCCACTCTTAAAATCCTCCGCGTCAGAATCTTTCAGGGCGGCCCGTAAAGCCTGTTTTGCCCGGAAAACGTGGGATTTTACCGTTCCCACGGGAATATTTGTTACAGCCGCCGCGTCCTCGTAGGTCATGCCGAAAGAGAAGTACAGGTCTACGCAGAGCCTGTAGCGTTCCGGCAGGCGCCCCACGGCCTTCACGAGGGCCTCCCGCGCGGCTCCCCTCGCGTGGAGTTTTTCAGGGCCGTCCTCCCCTGCGGGAAGGGCAAAATCCCCGGCGAGGCTTTCGGTATCTTTACGCAGGCGGTACGCGCTGATGCCGTGATGATAGGCCACCTTCATAAGCCAGGTGGAAAACCGCGACTCGCCCCTGAAAGCCGAAAGCCTCTCAAAAGCCTTGACGAAAACCTCCTGAGCGAAATCGCGGGCATCCTCCCTGTTGCGGAAAAACCGGAGGCCCAAAGAAAAAATCCTGTTCTCATAGGCCCGCACAAGAGCGGCGTAGCTGTCCGTTTTTCCCGCGAGGACTTCCTCTATGATTTTTCGCTCTTCGTCCCGAGAAATCTCCCGCGAACTAGCTGCGGCCTTTTCATTCGGCTGTTTCTTCCCCGCGTCCTCCGCCACCGGCTATAGACCGCCGGACTTTCTTCCGTAAAAAAAGTAGAAAACCATAAGGCTGATTCCCACGGAAAGCGGCACAAGCCCGCCCAGGAGGGAGTAGTCAAGCCCCTCTTTAAGAAGGAAAAAAACCGTAAGGACACAGCCCACACAGAGATTTAAAAGACCGGACAGGACGCTGAAAGTGCGCAGGTCGAAAACAGCTTCGGGCTTTATGCCCTGCCGTATGAGCAGGGTTTTCCTCCTGTGGTTCCACAAAAGATAGAAAAACGCCACAACGCTTCCCATAACAATGCCGACTATGGGAACTATGGCTATGAGTACCTGAGCCGCAGCCGATGCTGTTTCCATGGGCCCTCCTTAAACAGTTTCTCTTAAAGAGAGTTTAGCATACCGGCCCCGCGCGTGTCTTTTCTTTTGACGCTCAGGAGGCCGGAAAGGTTTCAATTTTTGCGGGAAATTATTCACGCGGGGCCCTGTTGATTGTAGCCCGCGCGCCCGCCTGGGCCTTGGGTCTTTTAATTTTACGGCGCGGGGATTCGGGAGCTTCGGAAGATGAGCCGCCCGCAAGGGTTTCAAACTCATACTCCGTGAGGCTGCCGCTGTCGCTGATGATGAGTTTGTTCCCCTTTTTTTCCACCCACGAACCCTGGGACTGCGAAATGAAAAAAACATACCTGTCTCCTGATTTTACCATTGTAAAAAGCGTGCGAGCTCTTGTGCGTATCAGGATTTTGTTTTTTTCGCGGATTATTTCATGGGTTGAATTGACGTTGAAATTGTCCGGCCCCAGCGATTCAAGGCTGCAGGTTGTCGAGGTGTGAAAAAGCCCTCCGGCCTCTTTTATGGACGAAGAGCGAAAATTGGAAAAAAGGCCGGAGGGTACGAAGGAGAGGCCCTCCTCTTCGCGGCGTATTTGGTCGGGCGAAAAAAAGGGCGTTGATGAGGAGAGGGAAATTCCTTCCGGTGAAATTGTGCATTTGAGTTCGCCGCTTCCCCAGCCGCCTTTTTTTATAATAACAGAATTGCCGTCCCTGATGTATTCCTGCGCCGCGTCAAGGGAACCTTTTCGCGTTCGAGTGAGCCGGAAAGAGCGTTTTCTGTCAAAGCCGAAAAGACGGATAAGGTCTACGCCTATGTTTCCGTTTATGTCGATAAAAAGCCCGTTTCCTATGTATACGCCCAGATAGTTATGGGGTACGTATGCTCCTTCGGTTTTATAGGTTCCGTCGTTCTGCACGAGAATTGTGGAGGTTGTACTTGAGGACGCTGCGCCCCCGCGCTCGCGCACGAGGTCAAGGCGGAGCTGAAAAATATCCGTAGCGAGTCCGGCTTCTAAAGGCTCCGGTTCCTCCCAGAGAGATTCTTCGGGAATGGCGCCCTTTTCTAATGTGGCGCAGCCCGCCGCGAGAAAAAAAGCGAACAAGAGAGGCCGCGCCGCGCCGTATTTTTTTGTCTGCATCCTTCTACCGCCTTTGAGTTCCAGAATTAATAGGACACCCCCATAAAAACGGAGGCGTAGGTTTTACGGGTTTTTACGTTGTAGGACACGTCCGCGCCCAGAGCGGGAAAAGCGACTTTTGAGAGATAGAGCCGAAAACCCCCGCCGGGGCCCTGGCTTGTTTCGGGGGGAGAGCCGTTCAGGCTGAAAACTTCCGCTTCGTAGGCGGCCAGAAGGGTAAAGACAAGGGAGCTGAAACGCAAGGTAATCAACTCACAGGAAATTTGGCCGTAGGCCGCGCAGTCCGCGGGAAAGCCTTCGGGCAGTGTTTTGAAAAGTTTGCCTCCCATCTCTTTTTCCTGTATAAAGGGCGCGCCGGGAATGTAGGTTCCCGATGCGAAAAAGCCGAGCCTGTGTCCGCCGGGGAGTTCTTTGTGATAGCGCAGGGATGCTTCGTATTCGGTGTAGGAGTCCACGTTCTTTCTCAGCGAAAAAAAACGGCGGGTGGAGCCTGAAAACTGAGCGCCGTAGGAGAGAACTTCTCCATAGGTTAAATCTTTGTACCGCGCGGTAAGAGAGGCTGTAATAAAGCGTACGGAATCCGGCGGTGAGTACGTGCGGGAAAAGTCTTTATCTACCCATCTGTCGAGAAATCCCGCGCCGGCCCCGAGGGAAAAATCCGAAAAAATTTCGCGGGAGATTCCGGTGCGCACGATGTAGTCCATCGTGGCGTACTCGTGCCATACTTTGTCGTCCTTTGTAACGAGCTGGGTTTCGTTTATTCCGCCGGAAAAAAAGAAGTTTCCCGAAAAATCAGTTCCAAAGATTTTGGGGTCTGTGTAGGCTACCATTCCCTGCAGGTCTCCCTGCGTTGAGATGACGCCTCCTGCGTAAATTTGTTTGTTGTAGCCCAGAAAGTTTGACTCCAGGAAAATGATGCCGCCCATTGTGCCTTTCTGGGTTGTTACGGCGAAGGGCAGGGGAATAAGCGTCCATTTTTCTTCGAGCGCGATAATGATGTCTATGTCTTCTCCCGCAGGTTCCGTGAAGATTTCTATAGAGTGAAAGAGTCCGATGCCGCGCAGCTCCTGCACGAGTTCTTCGCGGGAAGATGCGCCCCAGGGTTTTCCTATATAGGGTGAATAATAGGGTTCTACGACGGAGAGTTTTGTCCGCGTTAATCCCTGTACCATGACAGCGCGTACACGAGGGCTCTCACCGGATTCGGCGCAGAGCGGGGCGAGCATACAGAAAAGGAAAAACAGCGGGAGAAAAAGCCTTCCCCGCCGGGCGCGTGAGCGTATCATTCGTGCATAAGATACCCTATATGGGGGGGAGATGTCAAAGCGAGGGGGCGGCGGCAATTCGCGGCTACTGGTATACACAGAAAAAGGACAGCCCAAGAGGGTTTATAGGGGGGCCTGTCTGTGGGAAAAAACGGAGACCTCCCCGGCGGGTCCCCTCCATTTTTTCCCACAGACACCCCTGTTACCTTTACCGGAGGGCTGTCCTTTTTCAGATTTTTTTCCGTTGGAATTGCTCTAGTATAGAAAGGGTTTTTAAGGTAAAAAGTTCAAATAGTAAACTATTTGAACTTTTTTTGGATTGAACAGCGCCGCGAAGCAGGGCAAAAGCATTTAACTTACCCGGAAGGATGATATACTGGAACCGCCATGGGAGGGGCCGGGAAGTGAAAAGCAGAGGCATAGAAGATATAGAGCGGATGAAGGAATGCCTTAGC
>JAITGB010000057.1 GCA_031280945.1 Spirochaetales bacterium | reverse complement strand
ATACAAAATTAAATTGCGTGAAGCGCAAAAAGCCCGTGGGGCGCAAGGGATAGGAGCGGAAATCCCGCAGAAAAGCCGAAGGCTTTTTGAGGAATTGGAGCGGATAGCCCGGTTTTTTGACGCGCAGCGTCAAAAAATGTGCCATAAATCTTCAAAAAAAATAAATGCAGGAACCCTGTTCTCAAATTCTTCCCGCCTTGACCCCGCCGCGCATACTGCGCTACATTAGGGCATGGTTCAGAAAATCTTCGAGGCCTTCTTCGGTTCAAAAAACGAAAAAGATTTGCGCGAGCTTATCCCTTTGCTGCACAAGGTCAATGAAAAAGAGGCGTGGGCTTTGTCCCTGGCGGACGGGGAGTTTCCGCGCTGGACGGAGAATTTGAAGGGGCGGCTTGCGGCGGGCGAGACGACCGAGGACGTTCTGCCTGAGGCGTTTGCCCTTGCGCGGGAGGCGGCCCGGCGGGTTTTGGGCGAGAGGCTCTACGATGTGCAGATTATGGGCGGGCTTGTGCTGCACAGGGGCCGCATCGTGGAAATGAAGACGGGCGAGGGCAAGACGCTTTCCTCTGTTCCGGCTGCCTACCTCAACGCTCTTACGGGCAAGGGCGTTCATGTGGTTACTGTAAACGACTATCTTGCGGAGCGCGATTCCGCGTGGATGGGGAGCGTGTACGGGTTTCTGGGCGTGTCGGTGGGGGTGATTCTTTCGCAGATGGATACGCAGAGCCGCAAAATCGCCTACGGACGGGACATTACCTACGGGACAAATAACGAGTTCGGCTTCGATTACCTGCGCGACAATATGCGCTACGATTTTGATTCCCGCGCCCAGAGGTCTCACTTTTTCTGCATCATCGACGAGATTGACTCCATTCTTATAGACGAGGCCAGAACGCCTCTCATTATTTCCGGGGCGGCTGAGGACGATACGGGGAAATTCATGGACGTAAACCGCATCGTGGGCCAGCTTACGGAGTGCGCGAAAGACCCCGCCACCGGGGACTACCCTGAAGAGCCTGTGGGGGACTACAAGGTTTCCGAAAAGGACAAGAAAATATCTTTTACCGACGAGGGCTTAAACCACCTTGAGGAGATTCTGCAAAACAGAAAGGTTATAAGCGGCTCCCTCTTTGTCGATGAAAACTTTGAATACATACACTACATGACGCAGGCATTGAGGGCGCACCGCCTTTTCCACAAGGACACGGACTACGTTGTGCAGGAGGGCCAGGTTCAGATTGTCGATGAGTTCACAGGCCGCATACTCCACGGCAGGAGGTATTCGGACGGGCTTCACCAGGCTATAGAGGCAAAGGAAGCCATACGTGTAGCGGAGAGAAACCGCACCCTTGCGACCATCACCTTCCAGAACTTTTTCCGGCTCTACGAAAAAATTTCGGGCATGACGGGAACCGCGGACACAGAGGCCAAGGAGTTCGCCAAAATCTACAACCTCGATGTTGTGGTCATTCCCACGAACAGGCCCGTTATCCGCAAGGACGAGGATGACCTCATCTTCCTCAACGAGGATGACAAGTTCGAGGCCATCTGCGATGAAATCGCGGAGGTAAACCGCAAGGGCCAGCCCATACTTGTCGGCACCGTATCAATAGAAAAATCCGAAAAACTTGCGCGCCTTCTCACAAAGAGGGGAGTGCGGCACGAAATACTCAACGCCAAGAACCACGCCCGCGAAGCCCTCATCATCGCGGAGGCAGGCGCGAAGGGGTCTGTTACCATTGCGACAAACATGGCGGGCCGCGGCACGGACATCAAGCTGGGCGGCAACCCTGAGTTCCGCGCCCACAAGAAGGCCGGAACCGAAGCAAGCCCCGAACAGTACAGGGCCTCATACGACAAGGAATTCTCCCTGTGGCAGTCCCAGTATCAGGAAGTGAAGACCCTGGGGGGCCTCTATGTTCTGGGAACAGAGCGCCATGAATCGCGGCGCATAGACAATCAGCTGCGGGGAAGGTCAGGCCGGCAGGGAGACCCCGGAGTCTCGCGCTTTTTCCTGTCCATGGACGATGACCTCATGCGGCTTTTCGGAGGCAGGGGCAGCCTCAAAAACCTTCTCGCCCGCGTGGGCATGAAACCCGGAGAACCCCTCAACCACCCCATTCTCAACCGCAGCATAGAGAGGGCCCAGTCCAAGGTTGAGGAACGCAACTTCGACATACGAAAACACCTTCTTGAGTTCGACGATGTTCTCAACGAACAGCGCAAGTTCATCTACCAAAGGAGGGACGAAATCCTCACGGACGGGGACCTTTCCCGCAGGCTCATGTCCACCGCGGAGGAGCTTGTCGCGGACACCCTCGAATCCTACGACAAAGCTCGGGGCGAGGACAAAACCCTCCTCGCCGAAGTTTTCGCAAAACTCAAAAGCATGTTCTTCTACATTCCCTCACAACCCCTTGAAGAGCTTGAAAGCTTCACGCCCAGTGAACTATCGGCCTTTATCGTGGAGGAACTCAAAAACGACCTTGACAGCAAAAGCAGCCTCATCGGAAAAGAAACCTTCAATATGCTCATCAGGCGCGAGTACCTCTGGGCCATAGACAGCAAGTGGCAGGACCACCTCGAAAACCTCGAAGCCCTGCGCGAAGCCGTGTACCTGCGCTCCTACGGCCAAAAAAATCCCCTCCTCGAATACAAACTCGAAGGCTTTCAGATTTTCGACCAGCTCCTCTACGACATACGCACAGTCATAGCGCGAAAAATGCTCATGATTCGTTTGCAGGAAGGCTCACGGCAGCCCCTCCTCCCCCAGCGCGCGCCCAAAGGCACAGCCAGCCACAGCCAGGTAGACGCCTTCCATTCCTCCAGTACAGCCGCCCCGGGCCAGGAAAAAGTGCAGGTACACAGGACAGTCCCCAAAGTAGGCCGCAACGAACCCTGCCCCTGCGGAAGCGGACAAAAGTACAAGTTCTGCCACGGAAAATAAAGATGGGCGCATATTGCGTTTTTTTGCCTCCGGCAAAAAAACGCAATACCGGGCTATCCGCTCCAAGTCCTCGAAAGCGCCCATGCGCTTTCTGTGGGCTTTCCGCTTCTATCCCTTGCGCAGCCCACGGGAGGGCCCCGCGCCTGCAAACAAAAAAAGAACCCCGGCTTTCCGGGGTTCTTGCTGACACAATTAAGAGGACCTGCCGCTTTCTACAAGCCCAACTCGTACCCCACGCCAAAAGACATCATGCCGCGGGTAAACCTGCGGTTTCCGGTCGGCTCTTCAATAGATGTTTCACCGAGGTTGGCATTGTAGCGGATATCAAACACCAAAATACCCGGGTCCCAAAACGCGCCTACGGAAACGCCCGCCGTATACCCCAGGGGGCTGTTCAGCGACTGCTTGAGAGTACCCGACGCGGCCATGGTCTTGGACGAACTGGAATACGCGGCGTTCCCCAGGGGCTGAATGTAGAATGCGCCTGCGTAAGGAGATATAACGATGCGTCCGGGCGGCCTGTAGGTAAACTTTATGAGAAGCGGCACCATAAGGTACGAAGAAGTATAGGTACTCGTATACAAGGCAAGGTTACTCCCCCCGCCCATAAGCTCATAGCCTTCAAAAGGGAGGGATTCCCGCGCGTAAACCGCTTCAAGCTGCAAGGTAAGGGCCGGCATAAGCTGGTAGGATACGTGTAATCCCACTTCAAAACCCTGCGGAGTTATGTAATACTGCGAAGTCGCCGCCAGACGTATACCATAGCGGAATTTCTGAAATTTCCACGCATCCTCATTGGAAATCTCCGTCTCCACCGGCGCGTCCGCTGCCGGAGCAGCATCCACGGCGGTTACAGTTCCCGTAACATCAACAGTTACAGGCACTGCGGCTACGGCAACAGTAATAGGCTCTTCTTTGGGAATCTGGGAAAAAATCCACGCTATCATCGCGGGCAGAAGCTCTTCCCCGTCCGCGAATTCCTCACAAACAAGCTCGTCCGTATATATCAAACGCGGCGTCTTCATATCCCACAGCCAAAGCTGGAAGTGGTTTTCCTCTTCATCGGGAAAAAGCTGGCCCGTCAAAGCGTACTTGAGGTCGTCCACCACAGAGTTAGGCGGCGGAAGGTCTGACGGAGGCTCAGGTCCAGGCGGGAGGTCTTTGGGCTGCGGTTCATAATTGGCCGTATTCTTTACTTCCCTCAGGACAGCAGTGTAAAACTGTTTGGTCATTTCCTGCTGATTTTGCCTGTCCACACCGTCTTCCGACATGGGCATTACCGCCACAGGCGGCAACTCCCCTCCGGGAACAGCCGCCGCAGCCGGCGTGTCCGTCTGCGCGGAAAGCGCCGTTGAAAGACACAGCAACATCAGTATATACATGACTAGCTGTAAGCGTTTCATTCCATATCTCCTTTACACAACACCCTCTACCCGGAACAGGATAATAATTATCCCATTCTCTATTTCACAGTACAAAATCAATATACTGGTAAAAGTATACACCCGCCTCATATTTTGTGCAACAATTTGAGGAAAAAATACGGTTTTTCATAGTAAAAAAGTCCAAGAACAGCCGAATTTCATTCTTTTTTATCTTCCGGAGCCGTGGAGCCCCGCAAAAGGGACTCCTCCGCATCTGGATGGGTCGAAGCGTCTATGGCGTTGATAAAAGCGAACAAGGCAAACAAAAGAGTCAAAAAAATAACAAATCTGCGCATTCCTTCCCCCGGTACAAAGTATTTTTATCGTAAAAACTTAAACGGGTCTATAGGACTATTATCCTTAAACACCGAAAAATGCAGGTGAGGCCCCGTGGAATAACCCGTATCTCCCACTTCGCCAATCTGCTCGCCCTGAGCAACGTTTTTCCCCTGCTGGATATGGCTCCTGTTAAGATGGGCGTACCATGTCTGGTATCCCGACGGATGAACAAGAATAATGTACTTCCCGTAGGTAGCATCCACTCCTACCTTGGCAACCTTTCCCGCCATAGCCGCGACAACAGGCGTTCCCAGAGGAGCAGCCAAATCTATGCCATTGTGATGCCTCCTCACCCCGGTAAAGGGGTCGTTGCGTACGCCGAACCGTGAGGTAAGCCTGCCCGTTGTGGGGTAAATGAAAAGCTCCCCCAGAATCTTTTTCAGTTCAAGCGGCTTGAGCCGCGCTCCGGGAATAAAAAGCGCCTGCCCAGGGTGAATCGTAGCCGTTTCCAGACTGTTTACGTCGGCAAGGGCCTCAGTCCTCACCGAAAACTCCCGCGCTATGGAACCCAGGGAATCCCCCCTATGCACGGTATACAGCACACCGTTCTGATTGGGCAGGCTGAGTTCCGTTCCCACGAAAATACGGCGCGCGTCATTGATACGGTTAAAGCTGATAACCGTGTCTATGCTGATGCCCGCTTTGCCCGCTATGGTCGACAAGGTCTCCCCCTCCTCCACGCGGTGCTTTCGCAGGCTGAGGGATTCAAACCCCACATCCCCGGTAAAGCCCTCACTCACATGCGGCGCCACCGGAGAGCCCGGAGAACCAGCAAGCAGGGAAGCAAGCTCCATGTCCTGCGGCATAAAAACGCTCAAGGTATGCAGCCATACATACTGAACAAGCCTTTCCGCCGCGAAATACAGGAAAAAGCCCAAAAACACGCCCAAAGCGCAGCGCCTCAAAAATTTCGCGGGAATCTGAATCTTTCCCGCCTGAGGGCCGCGGAGGCCGACCGCTTCTCCCGCCCTGCGGCGGAGAAGATTTTTTTGCTGAATAGCTTGGAACATCATAATTATCTATCTTATCGACAAGAAACACGGCTCATATTATAGTATAAAGAAGCGATGAAACAAAAAATCAGCGGAGCCGTTATTTTTCCCGCTTTCCTGGCCGTTCTCACAGGCTGCGCGCTGCGCCTCTTTGTGTTCGACATCTTCCGGGTGGAAGGAAAGTCCATGGAACCCGCCCTGCCTGCGGGAAGCATCATTCTCGTTAACAGGGCAGCCTACGGCCTGCGCAGCCCCTGGTCAAACGAGTATCTCCTGCGCTGGAGGCTTCCCCGCGAACAGGAAATCCTCGTATACAAAGCCCCCTGGGACGGCAGCTTCAAAATAAAACGCTGCAGGAGCGTTTCCGGCATGGGAGTTTTTGTCCAGGGCGACAACGCGCCTGAGTCAATCGACTCCCGTCTTTACGGCTCCATACCTGTTGAGAGAATAGCCGGAAAAGTGGTACTCTCCATTCAGAGGTAGGTAGCAGCGTTTGATACGGTTTAGAATTTTTCTGGGTGTCCTCGCAGCCTTTACAGCGATTCTCCTCGGGCGGTACGCGGCCATTATGCTGATAAGTCCCGAAGCCGGCCTGTCCTCCCAAATCGCCATGCCTGCCGTGGAAAGAGGGCCCCTCCTCGACAGGAACGGCAGAATCCTCGCCATTCAGACAAAACTCAATTCCGTTACGGCCTGGATGCCCTACGTAACAAACCCGCCGGAAACCGCCGCTCTTTTGGCCGAAGCCCTGGACATGGACGGCGAAAGGCTTCTGGAAAAATTTCAGCAGAATCAGGGGTTCCTCTATATTAAAAGAAAAATAAGCCCCACGGAAACAACCCGCGTTCAGTCCCTCATAAACGAAGGAAAAGTCGAAGGCATCTCCCTCGAACCCGAGTTCGGCAGAAACTACCCCAATAGAACCCTCGCCTCCCACCTCATAGGCTATGTCGGGACAGACAACATCGGCCTCGACGGCCTTGAATACACCTTTAATCAGGAGCTTTCCCCCCCCGGCATGGGACAGAATACGGAACTTGTTCTGGGAAATCAGGTCTTCCTCACCATTGATATTGCCCTGCAGCACGCCATGGAAAACATAGCCGCAAATACGCTCGCAGCCCACAACGCCAACTCCGTTATGATACTCGTCATGGAGGCAAAAACAGGTGAAATACTGGGCTACGCCTCCGTTCCCAACTACGACCCCAATTCCCTCTCCAGCATGACCCCCGCCATGCGCAAGAACAAACCCATTTCCCTCCTCTATGAACCCGGCTCGGTTTTCAAGGTTTTTTCCCTGGCCTCCGCGCTGGAAATGGGCGGCATACGGCCCGACAGCGCCTTTTACTGTAACGGCTACTACGAAACAACCCAGCGGGACGGAAAAAAAATCCGCATAAACTGCCTCGCGCGGCACGGCAGCGTAACGCTTGAAAGGATTCTCAACCTCTCCTGCAACGCCGGAGCCGCCTACGCCTCAGACACAATGAGTATAGATTCCTTTCACCTTATGCTGGAGCATTTCGGCTTCGGTGAAACCACAGGCATACCCTTAAACGGAGAAGAACGCGGCCTTTTGCGGGACACCTCAAGCTGGTCCTTCCGCTCAAAGCCAACCATTTCCATAGGACAGGAAATATCCGTAACAGCCATGCAGATTATGAAAGCCGCGACAACCCTCGCAAACGGAGGCGTACTCCTGCAGCCCCACATCGTAAAAAAAATCGTAACGCCCGACGGAAAACTCGTCAAAGAGTACGGCAGGGAGCCCCTCAAACAGCTTCTCTCGCAGACAACAGCGCGCACAATCGTCAACTACATGGCCTCCGTTACGGAAACCGGCACAGGAAAAAGGGCAGCCCTTGAAGGCATACGCATTTCCACCAAAACAGGCACAGCCCAAACCATTAACCCCGAAACAGGCAGGTACAGCGAAACCAACTACGTCGCATCCTGCCTCGCGCTTTTTCCCACCGAAGACCCGCACATCATAGCCTACGTCGTTATTGAAAGCCCCAAAGAAGAATACCTAGGAGGCCGCATAGCCGCCCCCGTCATCAACGAAGTAGCCAATTTCGTCGTACCCTACCTCGGAATAAGCCGCGCCGGAGAAAAACTCGTTGACCACTCCGGCAAAGTTCTCGTTCCCCGCATGGCCCTCCCCGAAATGACAACAACAGTTCCCGACTTTCGCGGATACGCCAAACGCACCCTCCAGCCCCTCTTGAAGCGCGAAGACGTAAAAGTTTTTATAAACGGCTCCGGCTGGGTTTACAGGCAAAGCCCCCCCCCAGGAACAGCCTTTCGGGAAGGAATGACGCTGACCCTGGAGCTTCGATGAGCTTTCTCGAAAAAAACCTCCAGACCCTCAAAGAATCAGGATGCGGCGCCGAAACACTCCTCAAGGACCGCGTAGAACTCACCCCCCTTGTATCCGGCAGCGGTTCTGTAACCGCCACGCGGGACGGAGTGTACCTCCACAGCAAGTTTTCGCCGGAAAAAGAAGCCGCCCGCCTCATCGAAGCCCTGCCCAAAAGCCAGGCCCCGCTCATTATCTTCGGCTTCGGCCTCGCCTACCACATCGAAGCCTTTTTTGCGGCCAACCCCCAGGGCCGCGCCATCGTCATCGAACCCGAACCCGCATTCCTGCACGCGGCCCTGCTTCTGCGCGACTACACAAACCTCTTCCGCCAAAAAAACCTCAAACTCCTCATAGGCGTAGAACCCGAACACATCGCCGGGCGCCTCCCCGAAACCGAAGACGAAGAGTTTCAGGTCCTGCGCCTGCGCTCCGTGTACAGCCAGAACGAAGAGTATTACCGCAGAGTAGACCAAACCCTCTCCCGCCTCGCCTCCCGCAGAGACATAAACATCAACACCCTAAAAAGATTCGGCAGACTCTGGGTACGCAACCTCGCCCGCAACATACCCCGCATCGCCGCAAGCCCCGGAGTAAACCGCCTCACCGGAATCCTCGCGGGCTTCCCCTTTCTCGTACTCGCAGCCGGCCCCAGCCTTGACGCAATCCTGCCCCACCTCCCCAGCCTCGCCGAAAAATGCGTTACAGTTGCCGTTGACACAAGCTACGCCGCGTGCCTGCGGGCCGGAGTACAGCCCGACTTTATCGTCGTCGTTGACCCCCAGTATTGGAACACCCGCCACCTCGACAGAGTAGAAGAGAACAGCACAATCCTCATATCAGAATCCTCCACCCACCCCAGGATTTTCCGCCTCCTCCCCCACAGAACCTATCTCGGCGGCTCCCTCTTTCCCCTGGGCCGCTACCTCGAAGAAGCCGCGGATTCCAAAGGAAAACTCGGAGCCGGAGGCTCAGTCGCCACAAGCGCATGGGACTTCGCCCGCCTTGCGGGAGGCGCCCCCATTATCATGGCCGGCCTTGACCTCGGCTTTCCCCAAAAAAACACCCACTGTAAAGGCAGCTTCTTTGAAGACAGAACCTACCATATCGCTAGCCGCCTCGCCCCCAGCGAAACCCAGTCCTGCCGCTACCTCTACGACGCCGCCCCCCGCCTCGTCCCCAGCATGAACGGCGGACAGGTTCTCTCGGATATGCGAATGTTAATCTACATCTGGTGGTTTGAAATTCAGGCAAAACGCTGGCCCGCCGTACAAACCTTAAACCTCTCCCCCGGCGGAGCCAAAATAGAAGGCCACACCCTCACGGACACAGGCAGCCTCCTCGCCCTCCCCCCGCGCAGAAAAGAAATTGACCATATCCTCACCACCCTCGAAGAAAACGCCCCCGCCCCCGTAAGCGCGGAACGCTTCAAGGGCGCCCTCTCGCGGCTCTTTTGCGAACTCTCCCGCCTCGAAAAACTCTGCACAGACGGCCTTCGCATAACCGCCTCCCTCAGAAAAAACCCCGCCGCCCGCTCACAGCTCGCCGAACTCGACCGCATAGACAAACACATTCAAAACCTCGAAAACAAAGACATAGCCGGATTCCTCCTCGCCGGCGCCCTCAAAGAAATCGCGGAATCTCAAAGCCCCGGCATGGACGCCGCCCTAGACAACTCCGAGAAACTCTACACAGCCCTCCGCGAATCAGCCGAGTACCACAGGTCCCTCCTCCAGAACGCTGCGGAAGAAAATTTCACAGACTAAGATTTTTGGCGCTTTTTGCTCCGCAAAAACCCTTAGCCCGATAAAACGCGGATTTTAGCTATACGCACAATCAGGCTAAGTGCGTCATACCAGCACTGCGTGGATGTGGCCCTAATCGCGTTTTTGAGGGGGGCTTTGCGGGGCATTGGTCCGTTGAACCAATGCCCCTCCAATCCAGGACGCATGGACGAGCAGCAATCCCAAAAGGGATTGCGACCAGTCCCTTGCGCGGCCCAGGGCCCAACAAAAACCATCAACCACCCCGCCCGCCCGCCGCAGGCGGGTGGGGTGTAAACCCCGCGCCGCGCTTCGCGCGGCGGAAAACCGCTCTTTCCGCTCCTCATTCCGGCACGGTTCGCTGAGCATGGTCTTTACGCCGGTACGGAAGTATTCCTTGGCAAGCTATATCAAAAACCCGTCCGGCGGCTATAATCAGCGCGAAGAGCATTATGGAGGAATTTAAGGATAAAACATGAAAAACAAAAATAAAAAAAGAATGATTCTTGGAATCGCTTCAGCCGCCCTTATTGCGGCTGGAGGCTTCGGGATATGGTTTTTAATCTATTCGTGGCAGCCTAAACTTAAACCCTCTGGTATCAACACGCCGGAAGCAGCAGTAAATGTTCTCATTGCCGCACAAGGCAGAAGTCATAAAACAAAAACGCTTGATATTATCGCGGAATACTATGCCGGCAAAGATGTTTACATTTCCGTAGTAGACGTAAGCAGCCTCCCGGATATAAACAGCAGCGAATGGGATTATATCGTACTTTTCTCGGCAATCCAGATGTATAAACTGAATCCTGACGTGGAAGCCTTCCTGAAGCGCACGGCAGAAAATAAAAGGATTTTCCTCTTTAACACCTCCGGCGGCACACAGATGGGATACGGCAGCGTGAACGCGATTACCTCCGCTTCGGCCAATCCCCAGGACAGCGCGCAAACAATCATCGGCGTTATTGATAAAGCCATCGAGGCGAATAAATCCGATTTTTCTAACAGCGAAATTGGATTCTAACGCATGGACAAAAAAACCCATATCGGATGCTGCGGCGCTTACTGCAAAACCTGCGGAGGGTATGCGCTTATTGCTATAAGGGCGGAAAGATTCGGCCTGAAGCGAAGATGCAAGCCGCCGAAAGATTATCTATCATAACAGGAAGGCGTTTGATGTATACGAATGAAACGCTCAAGACCATAAAAGAACGCAGAAGCATTAGAAGCTTACGGAATATCATCATTGGCTCTATAAAGCACCTGCCCTGATTTTGCCGGGCTTCCAAATTACTCTACTCTATTTGCACAAATTCGACTTCCAGCCCAAACTCTTTTCCTGTTTTACTTACTATGTTTCCCGATTATCCCATCCACATCGGCGACATTAAAAGAAATATCGTTCTCCCATTCGCCGTATTCTTTGAGGGAATTGACGGCCCCGATCCATTCTTCAAGGGCGGAACGTTTCGCCTTGACAAGGGCGCTGTCCTGTCCTTTGGTTTCCAAAACCAGGGTTTTACCGTTGTCAAGTTTTATGAGGAAGTCAGGATAATAATAATGGGGAACCCCTTCAAATGTGTAGAGTATTCCAAAACCAAGGTGGTCGTTTTTGGCAAAGGCCCTTACGCGGGAATTTTTTTCGATTTTATAGGCTTCGGTGGCTTCCCATGTGCTGTCGTAGACGCAATGGCTGATGTGTGATTTTGAGAGCGGCTCCCGGTATTTTGATGTCCACCAGGTAGGCATATTTCCGGTGGACCTGGTTTTACGGCTGGGGTCAAAAATGGGGACCAACTGTTCCGTTTCCTGCAATACGATAAATTTACACAGATGTTCAACAATGCGGTTCATGTTGAGCATATACATTAGTTTGGTTTTGAGCAGGTCTCCTGCGATAAACAGCGC
>JAITGB010000280.1 GCA_031280945.1 Spirochaetales bacterium | reverse complement strand
GGGTTTGCGCCGCCTCTTACACCCTAATACTCAAACTCGCTCTTTATCTGCGGAATCGGAACCCACCGCAGGTAAATACCCACAACCGAATCCCAGGTAAAACGCCGCTCGCCATTATTAAAAGTAACAAGCTGGGGCTTACCCGTATAGGAAAAACTCAAATCCCAATCATCCAGGTGATGAACAATCTCAACAATAACAGAGGCCACCTTAAAGTAAGACTCGTAGCGGTAATCGCTGTTGAAAAAATTAAAAGATTTTGCAAGGTCTACAAAAGGATTGCGCTTCTCCACCCCAACCTCCTGGGCGTATCCCGGAAAGTAGGTATACATCATGGTATTGCTCGACTGCGCGGAAAACTTAAGGTCAAGCATCCTGAAAACAGAAAAAGTAAACGTGTAGCCAAAGTTCAGCGAAGACTCCGTACGCCGTATAAGGTCTATCGTCCAGGAAGACTTAAGCGCAAGAGAAAATCTTATACGGTTCTTCCACATAGGCTCAGAGACGACACTGTAATCAAGGCCCAAACTCATGTTTGCCGGCATAAATTTCTTCTCCGTACCCCGCACAACCCAATCGTGTATAAGCGGGTCAAAGTCATACGGCTCCGTATACCGCGCAAGAAAAGTCCCGGAAAAAAACCACAGTTGGGCCGTCCCCGTAAAAGAATAGGGAGTGCTTTCCACATAATCGTACAAATACGTCCCGCGCAGGGAAACCCTGTCCGACAGTTTCAGATACTCATCAAAAGAAACAGGCTGGTTTACCCACCGGTCGTTGACATTGCGCGTCTGAAAAGTCGCCGTACTCGTAAGCGGCCCCGTAATAAGCGTAGAGGTGCTTGTAAACACCTTCTCAAGGGGCGGCAGCACGTAGGAAAGCTGCACGCGGGGCGTAAAAGGCAAAGTATCAACCGAAGAACCAAAACTCACCGTATTCGCCGTAATATATTCACGGTTCGCCCGGAAATAGGAATCCTTGTACACAGGCTCGCCGAAAGCAGTATAGCCTGCCGGGTCAAAAGCCCTCCTGTACATCAGAATCTGCTGGTTGTACTGAAAATTTGTTGACTTAAACATATCCGTATGCGCAAAAGGAAAAGTCGAAAAAGTTACATTGTTTGTAAGATTCTGCGTATTATACCTGTACGCCTGCACAAGAAGATTTTCCCTCTCCGCCTGCGTAATAGTATCATCGTAAAAAGAAACGTCCTGATACTGAAGAGCATGGCTTACGCCGCCCTTTGTCTGGAAAAGATTATCGTAAAAAAGAAAATCATAAAAAAGCTGGGACGTATTCTGAATAGTCGTTGTGCGGTAGGCAAAATCAAACTCAGCATCCTCAGGCGCGTCCCAGCCGCGGGAATTTGTATACCTCTGGTAAACAAGCCGGGGCGAAAAGCTGTAGCGTATACTATAGCCAAAAGGCGCGGGAAAAAGAGACACCGTAATATCTTTGCGCAGCTCCGGCAGCTTCAAATCCTCCTCCTCTTTTGCCGCCTCCGCCTTTTTCTCCTCATCCTCCTCCCAGGGAACGCGCAGGGAAAACTTCTCATCCTTCTTGGCATCAGCGCCCGGGGACGAAGCAGCCTTCCTGTCCGAACTGAGGAGAGTCCCCCCCATTTGGAAAGAAATTTCCGGCGCCGTGAGCGTATCGGGATAAAAGAAACGCCGCGTGGGGTCAACGTTCTGCGCGTAGGGCTCAAGCCGCGAACTATTCGTATCCTTGCTGCGCAAATCCATAAGAGCCGTAAAGCGCGAAATCGAAAAATTTGAAACATACGGCGAAAGAAACGACACATCAGGCGAAAAGCTCCCGTCAATCTGCCAGTTCAGCCTCTCCTTAATCGGAAGATTTTTTTCCTCCTCGATGGTACGCATAAATTTCGACCAGTCAATCTGTTCAGCCCTGTACTGATAAAAGTCCTCATCAAAATACGCATCCGAGTATTCCTCAAAAAGAAAATTCAGCGAAAGTTTTCCCAGGTCCAGAGAAAGTTTCGCTGTATTGGCAAAACGAAAAGGGAAATCAAAATCCCCCAAACGCGCCCTGTTCCAGTGCATGGAAAGAGAACCATCGGTTTCCTGAAAATGCGGCGTATAGGCCCCCATATATCCGGGAACAGTATCGCGGTAGAGGTTGCGGCTCAAAGCAAGCCCCGAATCCAGTTTCAGGGTTTTTAGGACAGGATTCATGCCCGACAGCTCTATACCAATGCCCGTAAAAAACCCCAGATTTGTATACGCATCAAAAATCAGCTTCACGTACCTGTCCGTATTTTCGAGCTTCACGTCCGTATCGCGCAGAAAAATACCGTGCCTCTCCTTAACCTTGTTGTTCTCCTCATCGTCGGTAAGCTGGAGAAATGCAAACGGAAACTCCTCGTTCTTCCTGTTCCCCAAAAAGTACGTCGTTGTCTGCATAAACGTACCCTCGCGGCTTCGCGTACCAAAAACAGGATGAAACACAACCTCATCCCCTGGGTAGAAAAAGAACGGAAAATAAAAAACAGGAATGTTCCCCACGTGCAGGGTAGCCCCGCTCAAACCCCAGTCGCCGGGGCCCAAAATCCAGATTTTGTCAGCCCTGATTTCATAATTCGGAGGCAGCCGGGGCGAAGAAGTAATGCGCGCGTTTTCCATAACCACAAAATCCGTCGTAGAACGCGAAACAAACTCGCCCCTGATACGAAACGTTAAAGGCTTTTCCTCCACCGTACGCTCACGAAAAGTCGTCCCCTCAAAAAAGTAGCCCTCCCACGAATCTATGTTCAGGGTAATGCTTTCCCCCGTAAAAACCTCATCGCGGCCTTCGCCCGTAATGCTGTAGGCAACATCGCCCACAGCATTCAAAAGTTTCCTGTTTTGGTTATAGATAATGGAGTTCGCCGTAATCGTATAGGTGTGGCCCTTCTGCGAGTCCACTATACGCATACTCACCCCCCCGTCGAGGCGCACATAGTCTTCCTTAAAATCGTCAAGGGAAAAGTATTCCGTCTTCTGGGCCGACTCTATCTTAATTTCATTCCCGCCCGCCCCCTGTTCCTCTTTTTTTGGAACATCAAGACCATAATACTCATAGATACGCCTCTCTAAAGACGCCCTGTCTCCGTCCGCGGGAAGCCCCAGCCTCTTGCACCAGGCCGCAAGCTCCGTAAAAGAAGAAGTCCGTATATCCATGGGAAGAACATCCCGCAAAAGAGCCGAACCCCGCAGAACCCGCATCTTTTCGGCAGGAGTCTCCACCTTTTCCGTCCCCGCCCCGGAAGCATCTCCAGCCGGAACATTTCCCGCCGGAGGAGAGGCCGCCTGCGAAAATACCGGCACAGCCGCACAGAGCAAAAAAATACAGAGCAAGGCCGCAGAGGGTTTCACAATCCCCACCGCCTAGAGAATTTCCGCAAGGTATTTTCCCGTATGGGAATGAGGATTCCTCGCCACAGCCTGCGGCGTACCCTGAACAACAAGCTCCCCTCCCCGGCTCCCCCCCTCAGGGCCCAGGTCTATAATCCAGTCCGCCTGCTTAATCACGTCAAGGTTATGTTCTATCAAAACCATAGTGTTCCCCTTGTCAACAAGACGCTGCAAAACATCAAGGAGAATCTTCACGTCAACAAAGTGGAGCCCCGTTGTCGGCTCATCGAGAATATAAAAAGTTTTCCCCGTACTGCGCCGCGAAAGCTCAAGAGCAAGTTTTATCCTCTGGGCCTCCCCGCCGGAAAAAGTAAGAGCTGACTGCCCCAGCTTGATGTAACCCAGCCCCACCGCAAGAAGCGTCTCCAGTTTTGATGCAATGCGCGGAACAGCCTTAAAAAATTCGCAGGCCTCCTCAATCGTCATTTCAAGGATTTCGTGGATATTTTTCCCCTTGTAGCGTATATCCAAAGTCTCACGGTTAAAACGCTTCCCCTTGCACACATCGCAGGTTATGTAAACGTCCGGCAAAAAATGCATCTCAATCCTGATGGTTCCGTCCCCCTGACAGTTCTCGCACCTGCCGCCCGCAACATTAAAGGAAAACCGCCCCGCCTTGTAGCCCCGCGCGCGCGACTCCGGCAGGGACGCAAAAAGGTCCCGTATAAACGTAAAAAGCCCCACGTAGGTCGCGGGGTTTGAACGCGGAGTTCTCCCAATAGGGCTCTGGTCAATATTAATCACCTTGTCAAGGTTCTTCCAGCCCGAAAGCCCCCTGTATTTTCCCTCCGGCAGGCTCGCCCCGCCCAGCCTGTTCGACAGAGCCGGGTAGAGAATATCCGCAAGGAGTGAGGATTTTCCCGAACCCGACACCCCCGTAATCACAATAAACTTTCCCAGAGGAAACTCAACATCAATGTTTTTCAGGTTATTTTCCGCCGCGCCCTTTACAGCGAGAAAAAGCCCGTTTCCCTCCCGTTTTTCCCTCCTCTCGTCTATTGTTATCGCGCGGCTCAAAAACTGCCCCGTGAGGCTCTTTTTATTTTTCAGGATTTCCCGCAAAGAGCCTTCCGCCACAATGTGCCCGCCGTGTATGCCCGCACCCGGCCCCAGGTCAACAATATAGTCCGCCGCCCGCAAAGTCTGCTCATCGTGTTCCACAACAATAAGAGTGTTTCCAAGATTGCGCAGGTGCTGGAGGGTTTCAATAAGCCGCAGATTATCCCTCTGGTGAAGCCCAATAGTCGGCTCGTCCAGAATATAGAGAACCCCCACAAGCGAAGAACCAATCTGCGTAGCAAGCCGGATTCTCTGGGCCTCCCCGCCCGACAAAGTAGCCGCCTTGCGCTCAAGGGTAAGATATTCAAGCCCCACGTTTTTCAAAAAACCCAGCCGTGAGAGAATCTCCTTCAAAATCTGCCGCGCAATAGCCCTTTCCGTCTCAGACAGCTCAAGCGAAGAGAAAAACTCAAGAGCCTCACCCACCGAAAGGCTCGACACATCAAAAATATTTTTCCCCCCAACCGTAACCGAAAGACTCTCCCCGCGAAGCCGCCTCCCCCCGCAGACCTTGCAGGCCCGCTGCGACATAAAACGCTCAAGCCACTCCTTCACCCCCCCCGACTGCGTCTCAAGATAGCGCCGCCGCAAATCCTCAAGTATACCCGAAAAAGGCGCCGAGTAGCGGAACCTGCCCGTGCCCTCGCGGTTCTTGTAGGTAACAGCAATATCCTCCTTCGTCCCGTAGAGAAGAACATTCATCACCCGGCCAGGCAGCTTTCCCAGAGGCGTATCAAGACTAAATTTCAAATGCTTCGCAAGAGCCGTAAACTTGCTCCTGTGCCACTGAGCCCCAGGATTGTAGGCCGCGATGCCCCCCTCGTTAAAGGAAAGCCCCCTGTCGGGAATAAGAAGGTCAGGGTCAAATTCCAAAGTTACACCCAAACCCGAACAGGACGGACACGCCCCGTAGGGATTATTAAACGAAAAAAGCCGGGGCTGAAGCTCCGGCAGACTAATACCGCAGTCAGGACAAGCGTTTTTGCGGGAGAAAAAATCCTCCTCCGCAGGGGAACCCTCCCCCCCATAGCGCACCGCAATAACGCTCCCGCCCGAAGCATCAAGAGCCGTCTCAACCGACTCCGCGATGCGCCTCCTCGTGTCCTCCGTTACCGAAAGCCTGTCAACAACAATCTCAATCCTGTGCTTCTTGTTCTTGTCAAGGGAAAACCTCTCCTCAAGGCTCCTCACCTCCCCGTCAACACGGGCCCGCACGAACCCCGCTTTTAAGGCATCCTCAAAAATCTTCCCGTGTTCGCCCTTCTTGTCCTGGACAAGAGGCGCAAGAAGCATAAGGCGCGTACCCTCAGGCCAGGACATAATCGTATCGATAATCTGGTCCGTTGACTGCTCCCGTATCACCTTGCCGCACAGAGGACAGTGGGCAATGCCCACACGAGCGTACAAAAGCCGCAAATAATCGTAAATCTCCGTAACCGTACCCACAGTCGAGCGCGGATTGCGGTGAGTCGTCTTCTGCTCAATGGAAATAGCCGGAGAAAGCCCCTCAATATAATCAAGGTCCGGCTTCTCCAGCCTGTCTAAGAACTGCCGCGCATAGGAAGAAAGAGACTCCACGTAGCGCCTCTGGCCCTCCGCGAAAATCGTATCAAAAGCCAGCGAAGACTTGCCCGAACCGCTCATGCCCGAAATGACAATGAACCTGTCGCGGGGAAGCTCCACATCTATATTTTTCAGATTGTGCTCCCGCGCCCCGCGAATAATAATTTTGTCCATACAGCTTAGTATGTTATAAGAGGTTCGGCCTTTGGCGCAAGAAGCTGGCTCCGGCTCTGTGTCCTCCACTCCCCCGCCCCAAAATCCGCGGCAGCCTGCCAGATTTTGCGGGCCTCCTGGGGAACCCCCAAACTAAAAAGAGCCGAACCAAGAAAATACAAACCCTTAAAAGCCCCCGAAGAGCGAAGGAATTCCCCCAGCCGAGGCTCCCCCGCAGCGCGCGTAAGAGCGTCCCGAAGACCCGTAAAACTATACTCCGGGTCTATAGCCTTAAGCTCATCGGCAAGAGTCGAAAAAACCGCAAGATTAGAAAAAGCCAAATGAAGAAGAGCGCTCCTCGCCCTCCCCGTCCTACAGTAAAAAGCCCCCAGCTCGCGGTGAGCCTCCTGCGCAAAATCAAAAGACAAACGGTACATAAGAAGAAGCTCATCAAAACCGCGGGACATCAAAGTAGAAACATACGCCCCCCGCAGCCTCTCGTAGCGCGGCTGCGTATACGCCTCCTGCCCCGAAACCAGCCCCACAAGAATATCCTCGTACTTCTTGTAACTCTTCCGTTTGTAATACAGCTCCGAAAGCCGGTAAGAAATCGCGTACATCTCCTCCGGCACCCGCAGGCCCCCCGCCCGCCCCAGGGCCGCAAGATAATACTTCTCCGCAAGGTCAAGCTCGCCCTCCTCCTCGTACACGCGCGCAAGAAGATGCAAAGACTCCGCGCTCTCCCCGTAGGCATCGACAAGCTCCTTCAAATTCCTCATGCACAGCCCAAAGTCCCCCCGGCGAAAAGCCTGGGCGCACCGCTGATACAAAAACCACTCCGGCGCCTCCTCCTCGCCAAAAACAGGAAAAGCGCACACGAAGAGAAAAAAGCACACAGCGATTTTCAGAATTCTATGGGCGCATTTTTGCTGCGCAAAAACCGGGCTTTGCGGGGCTTCGGTATTTGCGCGAAGCGCAAATACACCAGCGGTTCGCGGAGCGAACCGCAAGTCCCCTCCAATCCCTTGCGCGGAAGAGAAGCCCGCCGCGCTCCGCGCGGCGGCCGCAAACCCGCCGCAGCGCCCGTAACCGCCAAAAGCAGCCCGCATTTTCACAAAGACTCCAGTTCCGAAAAAAAAGCGCTCTCCGCCTCAGCCTCCGGCAGAACCGCAACGTTTTCCCCATGACGGAAAATAATCACCTTGTTCCCCGTACCGGTTATGCCAATATCCGCGTGCCGCGCCTCCCCCGGACCGTTGACAACGCAGCCCATAACCGCAACAGTAAGATTCTTGTTCATACGCATAAGCCTCCCCTGGGCTTTTTTCAGGAAACCGTGTACATCAAAGCCCGCCCTGCCGCAGCGCGGACAACTGACAATCCGCACCCCCCCCTTACGCAGGCCAAGAGCCGAAAGAATTTCGCGGCCCGTAATTACCTCAGCCTCAGGAGTATCGGAAAGCGAAACCCGCAGCGTAGAGCCAATACCCTCCGCAAGGAGAGAGGAAATAGCAAGCGTACTGCGCACAACCCCCGGAATAAGAGGCCCCGCCTCCGTAACGCC